>JAPPIL010000191.1 GCA_028877195.1 Pseudomonadota bacterium | reverse complement strand
TGTTTGCGAACAAAAGGGATGGAGGTGCGGAGGAAGGGAACGTTCCTCCGCATACAATGAGGGGGGAGGTGCGGAGGGGGGAAAGCCCTCCGCATACAAAAAAGAGGGAGGAGTCCGAGGAGGGGAAACCCTCCTCGTATACACAATACCAATCAAAAGGTCTTCCTAAACCAATCAACCATGTAATCATCGCGTTTCTTGCGGTTGCACGGCAGGCAACAGGGAACGATATTGTCTTTAGTTGATCTACCACCCAACCTTAAGGCAACGACATGATCCATCGTTGCTCGCGATTTAGTAAGAGGTTCACTACAGTAGTGGCAGTTAGAGTTGTCGCGTAAGTTATGCCACCAACGCGTGCGGCGCAGTTTACGTGCTACTTGTCTCTCACGACGGACATGCTCCCCTAAATCATCAAGCACATCAACCCACCACTCACACTAAATCACGCCGCCCAAAGATAAACGAAGCACCTAACAACAAAATCGTAATCAACGCCACCCCATAAGCCGCGAACGATAGCAAATCCGCAGAATGAGGGAAAGAAGCTTCATAATACGTGTAGTCAATGAGATTAAAGCGCTGAAAATCCCAAAAAGTCGCCAACGAAGTAATTGCCTTCTCCATCCAAGTACCAATACTTCTCTGTGGCAACGTCTCCTCAAGAATGCCGCTCAACATTCCCAATACCCACACCAAAAAACTAGAGAAAATCGCCGTTGGGGTATTACAAAAAGTCGCAAAAAAGGTGCATATCGCCGCAAACACAAGCCAACCAAGATACATGTAAGCAAAGATCAAGAACTGATGAAACGAAATGAATTGCTTGAAATCAAGAAGCATCATCACTTGAAAAGCGATGTAAAGAATTGCCCCAATAACCAACAATGAAAAACTTAAACCAAAATACTTGCCCAATAGCCACTGATAACGACTAATCGGCGACACCAACTGTAACTCAACCGAACCGTCCTTGCGCGACTCGCAAATCGACTTAATCCCCCAAAGCATACAAATCAAGATGCCAGTAACAAAAAAACCAGTAACGCCAACATCAAGCATTACCTTTACTAATTCGTCAGCACTCGTATCCTGCGCCATACTGCTGACAAACATCATACAACAGCCAAACGCGATAATCGGCAGAAATATCTTATCACGCCGCAACAGTGTAAACGTCTCTTTCGCAATAATGTAGATTTGTTTCATGCTGACTGCTCACCAAGTTTAAAGAATTTAAGCATCTCTACCTGCTGGTTATCTTGACCATCGTCGCCAAACATCTTTACCCGCAAATCTTTCTGCGTCAAAAACCGCAACCATTGATAAGCACTCTCATAACTGTCAAACTGCGCCCATAAATGGTTGTCGTCGCTATGATGCCTTAATAACAATGGGTTAGGGAGATTTGCTTCCGCCTGCAAATTCTGAAACTCCTCTTCACTAACATCGGCAATCGTAATCGCAAACAAAGGTGCAGGCAGTTTGAAGTGCTTACCACTATCAAGCGTTGAATAGACTAACTTGCCCTTATTGAGAATGTTGAACTCATCACACAACGAATATGACTCCCGCAACTCATGCGAGCAAAGGATAACCGTTGTCTGCTTCGCCTTCTGTTCGGTAATCCAATTGTGCATATCAGCCCTACCCAACGGGTCAAGGCCAGAGAATGGCTCATCTAAAATCAAAAAATCAGGCTCATGCACCGTCGCTTGCGCAAACGCCAACCTACGCCCCATACCTTTAGATAACGACGAAGATTTTTTGTTCCAACTCGCCAAGAGACCAACCTTCTCCAAAATGTTCTTGGTGCGGTTCTCAATGTCATCAAGAGCAAATAACATACAATGACTGGTGATAATCTCTCTCGGAGTCAAAGTGCTAGCCGTCTTGTCTACTTCAGGCATGTAGCCGATTTTGCGGCGGTTTAAGGCACTGATGTCAGAATCAGCAATAGTGATGTTGCCACGGTTAGGACGACTGATGCCAAAGATTAAGCGAATTAACGTCGTCTTGCCCGCACCATTATGCCCGAACAGCCCAGTGCACTTCTTGAGCGGGAACTCAATCGACAAGTCATCAAGTATTACCAGCTTGCGTTTGAAAACATCAGCGGCATATATTTTGGTGATACCATTGACCTTCAGTGATTCCGTCATAAACCCTCCGTTGCTTGCTCCACAGTATCCTGCTCGTATTCTAGTTGCTCGCTGTCGTTGTCATCATCAGCAGCATTATCATTAGCAATTTGTTCATCTTCTTCAGTATCTTCTTTGTATCTGCGTTTGATTATCTTGTAGAGGTCAGAGTCCTCTGGTATGCCAAGCACATCAGCAACCGAGCGCTCCAACGAATCCAGTGTTGTCCCACCTTGCTCGGCGAGCTTGCGGGCAACATTTTTGATGTAGTCTGGCGAGTGCTCCCGTTCAGAGCAGACCTTGTAGTAAATAGCAGCCTTGATTGGGTCATCAAGGTCTTCCATGTAGATTGACCCCAACACCAACGGCAACCGCCAACTCTCTGGTAGTCGCTCCATACCTGCCGTAATAATATCTACACATGCTTCAGGGCGCTTGAGATTAGCGATAACATAACAGGAAAGCATGTAAAGATACTCCCGCCGATGCTTCATACTCGCAACCTTCTTGAACATCTTCTCAAGTTGGTCAAGGTCATACTTCTCCACCGTTGGACTAACAAGGTAGTGCGTCGTCCAAATAGCGAGAAAATTCTCATAGGTGTTGCGGAAACCTAGAAACATCATGGAAACATAACGTTCAGGAATGTCTACCAACGGCGGCGTGCGAACAAAAGAATCGGGAAGAGAAGTAGCCTCGCGAGCACGGGTAGAAGTCAGAACAAAACACAGCACCGACACTACCACCAACACTGCTTTGAAAATATGACCGCGATTAATAAACATCTCTGTTCAATTGATCAGCAGCTTGACCATCCGTAGGGTCGCCCGTCATGCCGCCGATGCCCCCACTCACACCACTTGTTGTTGCCATATCTTTACTTAACTCTACCAATAATGGTATCAAACCTCTCTGCAGAAAAACAACTATCAAAATCACAACAAAAGGACTTAAATCAATACTACCAGTGATGCGACCTGTGTATTTGCGAATTGGGCGATATATCGGTTCGGTAATGCCATTAATCATGCGCACAATGGGGTTGTAAGGGTCAGCATTTACCCAGCTAACGACCACCGATGCGATAACTACCAGTTGGATAAAATTAAAGAGCAAATCCAAGACATGGGCAAATGAATTAATAAAATGCGACACTTTCAATCCTTTAACTAACGTCTATTTGATTCTAATCTGTTCTCAACAAAGGGACAAGGTGCTGGCGCAACAAGTGCTTGTCTCTAAGTCATAAGTGCATAGGACACCTTTGTTTGTGCGGCTCTTGCCTTTAACGTCGCCACCTGCGACGGCGGTGGCACGATCAGCTGTTGCCCAAACGCCTGTTGAATAGTGCTAACTAATTGCTTGTTCAATCGTTGCCGCAGTGCGTTGATACTGACATCGGGAGCTATCTCGGCTAGACCGAGCAAAAAGTCTGCGTGTGTTCTCGCATTGCGATAATCGGGCATTAGCATTGGTTGCTTGAGCAAGGCGCTGATTTGTTGAGCACGAGCATGAAAAAGAAGCGATGCTTGATAGAGCAGGAAGTTGCGGCTGCGAAAGATCGTTGTCCCCGCCACCTTGCGGTTATCGTAGGCAATGTCGCTGATGCCTTTTAGAGTAAGTTGTGCGAATACTTGCTGGGCACGGGTCAATGTCTTAATCAGGCTACTATTGAGGAGATCAAAATACTTTTTGTTGTGAAAAAACTGTTCCACCCACATACCGATACTAACAATCAGACAGTCCTCATGTAGCAATACCGCACTACCACCACCTTTGCGTCTGGCGATATGAACGCCGAGTTCAACACACTTGTCTTGAAAACAAGTGTCAGCACGCTTATCGCCATTACCAAGCACGATTATCGGACGCGGCGGTATCCATACCAGCACATTGATGCCCTTATCGCAGTCGTTGAGCAGTTTTAATTCAACATCAAGCATGAGACAGCATCAGCTCTGTTAGCTGCGAATGTTAGCAGAGAGCAAGGAACTTCGCATCGCTGATGCTTTTTATTGATTTCAAGTAGGAAAGGAAAGCCTCCATATCGGCAAAATTATGCTTGCTATCCAAACATTCATAGATCTGATTATATTTAGGATAGTCAAAGTAATACATTGAGGCGACTGCGACACGAGCATTGTTCCATCGCTCTAGCTTGCCGACAAAATTATACTGCTCAAAGTCTGGCTGTTGAGCGACCGCACGTTTATACACCTGTTGTTTGCGAGCTTGAAACTCATCCGCGCCGATAGCATCAGCGGTTTTGAATAATTCCTTGAGATTTTGCCGCAACTCTCGCAGCCAGACGACATATTTTTTCCTATCGTGCCAATAGTTGTGAAAAGACTGGAGTTCCGCCTGATGCTTGTTAATTTGGAGGTATTCGCTGGTAAGCTTGTAAGCGACAAATTCAGCGATACTTTCGTTGAACTCACTAGAATTCTTTGCCCAGTAGGTGCGATGCGTCAGCTCATGAAAGAACAGGTCGGCAAGCGACCAAAGTTTGCGTTTAAGCATCGGGCTGTAGATCGGATCAGCAAACCAGCCCAAGCTGGAGTAGGCATCGACACTGGCTTTTGAGACATCATAGCCCTTGCTTTTTAGCGCTTCTGCTTTCGCATCACGGCGTTGCTTGTCGAAATAACCGCGGTAAGGCACTGACCCGACGATTGGATACCACCATTTTATCAACTGCAAGCTATCGCTAGGAGCGGCAAACACAGTGTAGGATACAGCATCACCGTCAATCGCGATGTAGCTTTCGTAAGCACCTTTGGTGTTCAGCCCTTGTTGCGCCGCGTAAGCGATGATATGCATCACTTTCTCAAGCTTGGTGCGCTCATCGTTAGATATATCGCCGTTGCTGATTACTTCCGCCACCTTTGTGCTGGTGGCAAGCAAATACACCTGGGTATATGCCAATCTTGTTACATAACAACCCGACAGTAATAGTAACGATAGCAGTATGGTGGTGAATTTCGCAGACATCGGCACTCTCTTCTTTAATGTGCGGAGGGGGCGCTTATGCAACCTTATGCAACGAAAGTTCGTTCCTGCTCTCCGCACAATAAAAGAACCTACTCTTGCTTTAGCTTACCCCAAGTAGTAGCAAGTGGGCGCTGTAAGCCAGGCAACGGTGGGGCGGCAGCGACTGATCGCCCTGATATCCAATCGGCGAGGGCGATGAGGGTCGCATCCATGCCAAGTGCGAGTCCTTCTTTATCAGTCCAGCCACTGTGATAACCGATCAATTCGCCCGTTGAGGCCAAGAACATCAAACCACCGATGGCAAAATCTTGCATGCCACAATTGTGAATCCCAGTTCGGACTCTCTCCATACCCATTACCGACGGTAGCAGCTGGCATTCACGCGTCAAGAGACGCATGGCGAATTGATTGGCCTCTTCCTCTGGCTCTAATACTGGATGGGCATGGTCGCGATAGGTGAAGGCACGCAACGCTAGTTCTGTATCAGATCGGGGAAGAGTCGCGAGCGTGGCGGGTGTATACTCACTCATATCTACACCCGCAACTGCGATAACCGTCAGGTTAATAATGCCATCAAGAGCATCATAGAAGGGCATTACCTCGCGCAACTTTATATCAGTGGCAATCTCACCTGCATAACCAACCAAAGTGGTCTGCAAGCCATCCGCATGCGTGTCCAGCAAGTGCGTGCCATACGGCCGCCGTCGTCCGACAAAAAGGGACTCGTTGCCCATATCACCGATATAAACCATGTGAAATAGCGCTTTATCTTCGCCCTTGTCGACAAGCAGATACTGCACCTGTTTTTCCCACTCATGATCATTAGGCATAATCTCTTCCTGCATCCATGCCTGTGGTTCAGGGTGTTCAGCCACGACTTCAGGTGAAACAGTCAATGCACTCAACAACAATGCGCCGCTGACTAGGGCATTAGCACCAACAGCAGTAACTAGTTTTTGCAATTTCTGTTTAAGTCCACCAACTGTGCCTGACCTTGCCTGCGCCGGGGCGGTAATTAACACAGCTGATAAGATCGCTAAAAGCAGTAGTCTATTCATTTCACTAACCTCTATTTTTTTAGTCGTCCTAGTCCCTAACCTTAAGAGCCGCCCAGATAGTTGGAAGCTTGCCACTCGCACTGACATCCAGACTTTGCATGCTGTTGACATCTTCTATGACCGCATCAAGATATTCAAGCACCAGCAAATGATCTCTGCCGTTGCCAGCCCAAATGCCCATAGCATTACCCGTCTTGGGATTGTAAATTGTTGAGCCGAATATCTCGCCATCCGCCGCACAGGTGTTTAAGCCGTAGCCTATCCTCGCCCAACCAAGACTCTCAACGCTTGAACATGACCTCGTATTGAGTGGTAGGTTAGCATAGTCAGCGATTGCCTCGGCGCTCAAACCAAATGTCGCCAGTTGTAGTGGTCGTCCCACTTTGGTGAACGGATAGTTCTCTAACTTCGCAGCACTATAAGAGTCCGACAGGTTCACACCCTGTAAGGCATAGATTTGGAAGTTGTCATCATGGCTCAAGTCGTTATGAAAAAACTTATGCTCTACCAACTCAACATCAGAACCTATACGACCATCGTAGCCGTAAAGTTCAATAGCCCCCATCTCTGGTAGATCTTCAAGCCAAGCACCCAACAACAGCGAGTTGCCAGCACTATTCTCACCAACATAGAGCACAGGCATCAACGCTGGCTCGCCTGTTTCAACGTCATTGCCTAACAGATACATGGAGTTGTGCAGATAAGCTTCCGAGTTGGCATCAACCTGTTGCCAATCAACCGCATCTTGCGGCTCAACCCCTGCCGACACCGCACTGATGCCACCGAATGTTGCACCCAACATCATTATCCCAGCGATCGCACGCGTAGCTACTTTATGGCGTAAAAAATGCTGAAGTGAACCCCCCGTCTTTAGGGAAGTGCCATAAGCAATACCACCAAAGCACAGCATCACCACCATCAATCCTGCTAGTAAACCCCTGCCCATCACTACCTCATTGATTGTCAACACTGTAAAATTCAGGCACTCACTTATCCAAAGCTGTCTGATAATGCAACAGCAATCTCTTGCCCCATCATGACTGTCAGTGAGATGAGTAGATCGCCAAGCAATCAAAAATCACGAAACACTAGAAACTTGGTCATCGCATAGTTAAACAAGAACACGATGCCTGTGCTGACTATTCTGGCGGCGATGAGTCCATTGACTGGCAGGTTAAGCGTGTTGATGTGGAGCAAATCAACGAGGATATACATCAGGGTCAAGTTCAAGAAAAGTGCGAGGAAGCTGGCGGCGAGCTTATACCACCAAGCACGGTGCTTGCTACGGTTTTGGAGGACAAAGACATAGCGTAGACAGAGAAAGAAATTTATCGCCGCACCGACCGTTACAGCTGTAGCGGTAGCGACAAGGTAGTGTGCCGATAGAAACATAGTCATCAAACTAAAGACCACGACATCAAACGAAGATGATGCCGCTCCGACGAGCGTATAGCGATACAGATGTGATATACCTACTAGTGAAATTACTTTAGCAAACACCATGCCCCCGGCTTTGTTGTATAAGTAATGCCTATTTTTTTATGCGAGGAGCGTTCCCCTCCTCGCGCTCCTCCCCTTCTTGTTCACAA
>JAPPIL010000248.1 GCA_028877195.1 Pseudomonadota bacterium | reverse complement strand
CTGCATAACATCTCTAGCAGTGTCGTAATCCTTGATGAAGTGCAAACAACACCCTTGCCTGTTCTTTTCCCCTGTATGCTGGCATTACAAGAGCTGGCACGCAATTATCGCACGAGCATTGTCCTTTGCACGGCGACACAACCTGCTTTAGGAGCAAACAAGATTAAGCATGGCTTTGCAAATGTCCGAGAGCTTGCGCCAGAACAGGATGCGATGTTTAAATTTTTCAAGCGCGTCAACATTCAAAACAAGGTTGAGAAGTGGTCAGATGATGAACTGCTAGAACAGATTAAATCAAAAAGCCAAGTGCTATGTATCGTTAACAATCGCCAACATGCGCTTTTCCTCGCAAACAAGCTGCAAGCAGATAACACCACAGGAGTGCGACTGTTAACGACGTACATGTACCCAGCACATCGCCGCAAAGTTTTAGAAGCAGTACGGCAAGACTTAAAAGATAATAAAGACTGTCGCTTGGTCGCTACCTCTTTGGTTGAGGCAGGGGTTGATCTTGATTTTGCCTGTGTTTTGCGAGCTGTTGCTGGTCTTGATTCTATCGCCCAAGCAGCAGGGCGTTGTAATCGTGAAGGTAAACGACCAGTTGCAGAAAGCAACGTGATTATTTTTGGCAACAACCCTGACTGGGAGCCGCCGCTAGAGTTGAAGCAATTTGCACAGGAAGCTGAAGAGGTCTTGCGTTCAGACGTTGACCTACTATCTAAAGAAGCGATTACAAGCTACTTTAGCAGTCTTTATTGGACAAAAGGCGATGACCAGCTTGATGCTGAAGGCATTCTACAAACTCTCAAAGATAGCAAGCTTAAGTCATTGCCGTTTGAAAAAATTGAAAATGATTTTAAAATGATTAAAAATCTGCAACGTCAAATAATTATCCCTTACGACGATAATGCCAAAGATCTTATCAAACGACTGCGTAATGAAGAGCAGTGCAGTGGCGTTGCACGGCAACTGCAAGCATATTGTATTTCCCTTCCGCAATGTGTTTACAAGCAATTACTAGGCAACGAGAAACTTGAAACAATTGCTGAAGAAAAGTTTGCTGAACAGTTTGTGCAGCTAAACTATCCTTCCTTGTATGATGAAAATTTTGGTTTTGATTGTTCTGGCCGATAGCCTTGTTTCTTAGACGTGGGTGTGGCTACGCAACCTTACGCTTCTTGGCAACTGACAACCTGAGTTCAAAAACAGCCAGACAACGCTCTAGTCTCTTTTGTCCGAATTTTTTCTCCCCCCGAACAAATGCTGATAGATGTTGGATGGCAATGCCAGACCGTTGAGAAAACTCCTTAACTCCAGCACTCTCGACTGCCATTCTAACAGCATTATCAATCGACTCACCATCATCAACCGCAACCATTATCATCCCTTGTGCAAATTCAAGGCTACGCATTTTCTCTGCCAAGTAAGCACTATAGCTTGGTCTTCGCCTCGACATAGTTTCTCCAGTATTTCTTTGCATGCTTAATGTTTGGTTTTTGATTCGACTTACTGCCGCCAAGCAAGATAATTATGCCATTTGTTTTTCCAAAGTAAACCCGCATAGCACCATGCTTGTATGGTATCTTGATTTCCCAAATATCATCCTCCAGATACTTAACGTTTTTTCGGCTGCCACCCCGCACCACTCGCCAAATATAGGAGTGAACTAGCTGTTGTTTTTCAGCGTCAAGACATTCCACCCATTCCAAAAACGGGATGCTACCAGAAGCAGTGGTGTACCAATCCAAACCATCCACTTGATTGATAGTAACCTAATGGTGTTAGTAAAACAAGCTTGCTGTAGCATAATTTCATAGCAACTTCAGACACATTGCATCCTACGACAAAAACTTTGGTTTTGATTGTTCTGACCACTGAAGTCGGGGCGACTGCCCTCAATTTCATCCAATCACTACTGGTTACTTGCTAATTTCTCATTGTGTAGCCGAATGGCATCTTGGACTTCAGGATAAACGTCTATATGATAGCAGCCGTCGCATTGGTGGCACTCTGGTGTTGGGATAGGCAGTGAACTATCACCGCCATATTTTGGATTGAGCCATAGGTTTAGAGCATCTTTAGCCATTTCCTTTGCATGCTCCAGTGAGTTGCCTTCCGTTAAGCATCCCTCTAGTTTGGGAAAATCGACTAAATACTTGCCATTACTTTCTCTTATTTTTGCGCAGTATCGCATCTTTATTGAGGCGCTTAAGTGTGTATGAAGACACACTAGAAACACGTAATAATCAAACCACCCCACCGTTATAGGCATGGTACCCATATATTTTAGGTTATCAAGATCTACTTTAGAAAAGGCACGCGAGCATCGTGGCATTCACATCGGCGAGCATAAAACAAATATCTTTGCTTACTAAATTTTCTTACTTAACAAATAAGTTAAATATAATTAGGTCTGCGAGCTGCTCATTACCGTATGAGCGGTGGGTTGAAACAACTTTTTTGTCAAGCAACTGATCTGTGCCCAGAAAGACTGTGGCATGGGAATTGGAAATTGCGGGGGCAGCTAGATTATGCATGTCATCAAGTTACAGGTCTGGGGTGAGCGGGCATGCTTTACTCGCCCTGAAATGAAAGTTGAGCGAGTGTCATACGATGTCATGACCCCATCTGCTGCCCGTGGAATACTTGAAGCAATTCATTGGAAGCCTGCTATTCGTTGGGTGATTGATAAGATACATGTGCTTAAGCCAATAAAGTTTGAGTCAATTCGTCGCAATGAGGTGGCAGATGTAATTTCAGCAAGGAATGTTACGACTGCGATGAAGCAAAACAGCTTACAGGTTTTGCATTACTGCGTAGATGACAGCAAAAACCGTCAACAGCGAGCGGCAACTGTGCTGCGAGATGTTTGCTATGTGATTGAGGCACACTTTAATTTAACAAGCAAAGCAGGCACAGACGACTCGGTTGGCAAGCATCTTGATATATTTAATCGTCGTGCCAAGCGCGGGCAATGCTTTCATACTCCATGTTTAGGGGTAAGAGAGTTTCCTGCTAATTTTGCATTGCTAGAGGGCAACTTCCCGCAATCAGAGCTTGCTGGTGAAAAGGACTTGGGTTTCATGCTGCATGACATTGATTTTGAGGACGGCATGTCAGCAAAATTTTTCCGTGCCAAAATGGTCAATGGCATAATCACCGTGCCACGCTTTGATGATAGCGAGGTCAAGGGATGATACTCCAAGCTTTATGTGCATTGTATGAGCGTTTAGATAAAAAAAAGAAGGTGCTACCGAAAGGCTTTACTAAAGAAAAAATAAGCTTTGCGATTGTTCTGACAAAAGATGGCAAGGCTGTAGCAGTTAAAGATATTCGTGAGATGAGTGGTAAGCAGACAAGGCCTAAACTGCTTGATGTTCCTGAATCTTGTAAAAGACCAGGAAATATCAAACCATTCTTTTGTTGGGATAATACTGCGTATGTGCTTGGAGTAGCAGGAGAAGCTAAAAGAGCACGAGCATCGGAGATGCATACAGCTTTCAAGAATCAAATGCTTGATGCGACTGATGGCACGAAGGACGAGGGTCTAATTGCATTGCGTGAATTTCTACAGAATTGGTCGCCAGATATGTTTCAAGAACCACAGTTTGATGCCAACGAAGATATCATTGATACCAACATAGTGTTTAAATTAGATGGTGAGCAGCAATACTTGCATAACCGCCCTGCCGCTAAAGAGTTATGGCATCAGTTAAGCTCAAAGAAAGATTATGGCAACATGGGTACTTGTTTGATTACAGGTGAAGAAGCACCTATTGCTCGCATACATCCTGCGATTAAGGGTGTAAGGGAAGCGCAAAGTTCAGGGGCAAGTATCGTTTCATTCAATAAAGCTTCATTTACTTCTTTTGGCAAAGAGCAGAGTTACAACGCACCCATCTCTGAACAAGCGACAGATAAATACACCAAAGCTCTTAATTATCTACTGCGTGAACGCTCGTTAAGCATCGGTGATACTACTACAGTCTTTTGGGCGGTCGCTGACGATGCAAATCAAGCTGAACAAGCAGAGAGTTTTCTTGGCAGCATACTTGATCCTCATGTCAGTAATGAGCAAGAAGAAGGCAGTATCGGGGAAGCTCTTAATGCCATCGCTAAAGGCAGATCATTGCAAGAAATAAAGCCTGATATTCAAGACACGACACAATTTTTTGTGCTTGGCATATCCCCTAATGCCGCACGTCTGTCTATTAGATTTTGGCAGGCAGGAACATTGGATCTATTCGTTAAACGGATAGCAAAGCACTATCAAGACCTGCGTCTTGAGCCGTTGTCTTGGAAGACCCCGCCGTCTATCTGGAGATTACTTGGTGAAACTGCCCCATCGCGCAATGGCAAGCATGAATCCAAAGATATATCACCGCACCTTGCTGGTGAGCTGATGCGTTCTATTCTGACAGGAGCAAATTACCCATACAGTCTATTGACAAGTGTTGTCATGCGCATGCGTACTGATGGCGATATTAGCCCTTTGCGTGTTTCTATCTGTAAAGCAGTTCTTTCACGTTTCTATCGTAAACTTAAAAAAAAGGAGAAAATACCAGTGGCTTTAGACAAGGAAGAAAAAAACTCAGGATACTTACTTGGTAGACTGTTTGCTGAATTTGAAAGTGCCCAGCAAGCAGCAATAAAAGATTCTGGTACAACAGTTGCTAGTCAATACTACGGCTCGGCATCAGCAACCCCTTCTGCTACTTTCCCGACTCTGTTTAGAAAGTATCAACATCACAAATCTAAACTCAGCAAGGAAGATGGCAGCAAAGGTATCGCTGTAAACACGGATAAGCGTATCGGTGAGATAGTAAGTCAATTAGCAACAGAATTTCCTAAAACACTTGATATAAATGATCAAGGGAGATTCGCTATCGGTTATTATCAGCAGCGCCAAGAGAGATTTAAAAAGAGCGACAAGTCTGAATCAACCACTGATAACAACACCACAAGTAAGGAGTAATCACCATGTCGGCAATTTCTAATCGTTATGAGTTCGTCTATCTCTTTGATGCGACCAACAGCAATCCTAACGGCGACCCCGATGCGGGTAATTTGCCTCGCATTGACCCTGAAACCAGTAAAGGTCTTGTTACCGATGTCTGTTTGAAGCGCAAGATTCGTAACTATGTCTCCATTAGCAAAGCAAGCATAGAGGGACATAAGATTTACGTTACTGAAAAGGCTGTTCTCAATACTTTGAATAAAGAGGCATATAAAGCTTTAGGCATAGATAAAATTGAACCAAAGAAACTACCCAAAGAAGAGGAAAAGGCACATGCACTGACCGCATGGATGTGTAAAAATTTCTTTGACATCCGTGCTTTTGGGGCAGTGATGACCACAGATGTAAACTGTGGTCAAGTGCGTGGCCCTGTGCAGTTAGCATTTGCAACTTCCATCGATCCAATCGTGCCGCAAGAGATTTCAATAACGCGCATGGCAGTTACCCACGAGAAAGATAAGGACAAGGAACGCACAATGGGTCGCAAGCATATCGTGCCTTATGGTCTTTATCGCGTGCATGGTTATGTATCAGCAAAGCTAGCCGAGCAAACTGGCTTTTCTGAAGATGACCTGCAACTACTATGGGATGCTTTACAAAACATGTATGAGCATGACCGATCGGCTGCAAGAGGAGACATGTCTGCTCGCAAGCTCTATGTGTTTAAGCATAGCAGTGATATTGGCAGTGCCCCTGCACATAAGCTATTTGAAACAATCAAAGTGCAGCGCAAAGATAGCAGTGCACCAGCACGTGTGTTTGCTGATTACTCCATCACAACGACAGAGGCACCCAAAGGGGTAGAGCGAATGGAGTTGCTGTAGATTGTTACCTATATCTGGATTGAGGCATTTTGCTTATTGCCCAAGATCATTTGCATTAGTTCATATTGAGCAGGTTTGGGATGAGAATCACTTTACTGCTGAGGGTCGGGCATTGCATCAGAGGGTAGATACACCTGAACATGAAGAACGAGGTGATATTCGTTATGAGCGCAGTGTCGCCTTGTTTTCACATCAGCATGACCTGATTGGCAAAATGGATTTACTGGAAATTAAAACCCAAGCAGACAGGACTAAAAATTATTTCCCTGTTGAGTATAAGCGTGGCAAGCCAAAGCTAGAGAACTGGGATAAGGTGCAACTATGCGCACAAGCCTTATGCCTTGAGGAGATGTTAGGCGTTGAGATACATGAGGGTGCAATTTGGTATTGGCAGGTAAGACAGCGTGAGCATGTATGCATTGACAGTGCTTTAAGAGAATCAACCTTGACAAAAATATCCCTTGCTCAAGAGCTGATGAGCAAGGGAATTACGCCAAGCCCGATAAAAAATAAATCAAGATGTAGGGGATGTTCATTGATTGAAATTTGCAAACCTGATGTGATGAGGCGAGATAGATCATTCTCTTACGTCGAAGATATATTTAAAGAGTGAAAAAGCTTTTAAACAATGTGTATGTTGACACACAAGGCAGTCGCTTATCAAAAGAGCGAGAGACCATCGTTGTCAAAGACGGTGATAGTAAAATTGCTCAAATTCCAGCTATAAACATCGCTAATATCTTTTGCTTTGGCAGTGTAACGATCTCATCACCTTTGATGGGCTACTGTGCTGAAAGTGGCATCAACTTGGTTTTATTGACGACATATGGCAAGTTTTTAGCGCGAGTGCATGGCAAGTCTGCAGGCAATGTGTTGCTACGTAGGGAGCAGTATCGCTGGGCGGATGATGAGCAGCGCTCGCTTGCGGTGGCGCGTTTAATCGTTGCGGCAAAGATAACTAATACACGAACTATTTTGCAGAGGGAGTTACGCAATCATGGTGATAACAGTGCAGTAGGCATTGCAGTGAATAGCCTAAACGCAAGTTGCCAAAGACTGGCATCAACAAAGCGAGTCAACACCATCAACACTGTGAGAGGGATTGAAGGTGATGCTGCGTCAGTTTATTTTTCTGTGTTTAATGATTTATTGCGGGTCAATGATTTTGTTTTTAATTCACGCATCAAGCGCTCGCCGACTGACCCAGTGAACGCTATGCTTTCGTTTGCTTACACTCTGTTAACGAGTGAGTGTGCTTCGGCACTTGCAGGTGTAGGTCTTGATCCGTACGTTGGCTTTTTGCACCAAGACCGCCCTGGTAGAGTGAGCCTCGCATTAGATTTGCTTGAAGAATTTAGGGCATTATTTGCTGATCGTTTAGTGCTAACGCTGATAAACCGCAAGCAAGTAAGTGTTGATGACTTTATCACTGAAGCTGGTGGTGCAGTTCGTTTTAAGGACAGGGCAAAGAAGCGGTTTCTCAATTTTTATCAAGAACGCAAACAACAGGAGTTAGTTCATCCATTTTTGCAGGAAAAGATTACGCTTGGTTTGTTGCCACACTGTCAAGCGATGCTGTTGGCAAGGCATTTGCGTGGTGATTTAGAGTTTTATCCGCCATTTATCGCTAGGTAGATGTTAGTTCTAATTACCTACGATGTAAGCGTTGTCTCTGAAGGTGGTCAACGTCGTTTGCGCAATATCGCTAAAACTTGCTTGGATTACGGAGTAAGGGTTCAGAACTCGGTCTTTGAGTGCGAAGTTGATCCAGCACAATGTGTAGCACTAAAAAACTCTTTGTTGAAATTATACAATGCCAAAGAGGATAGCTTGCGCTTTTATTATCTTAATAAGAAGAGCAGGCGCAACATCGAGCATTTCGGCAAGCGTTGCACACCAAACCCACTTCATGACACACTGATAGTGTAAGAATCGACCGTTTTTTTTTTGGCTTTAGTTTGGGTTGGCATTATGCAAATACAGTAGGCATGC
>JAPPIL010000256.1 GCA_028877195.1 Pseudomonadota bacterium | reverse complement strand
CTATTAGATTAAGCGTGGGTATTAAATAAAGTAAAATAAACAATCAGATACTGCGATATTGCGTTGCGTGGTTGCCATGAAAACCTGCATCTTGTTGCGTGGATAGAACTTCCCTTCTTCAAGTCGAAAGAACACCTCGGCATCGCAGGTCTGTTCGCCTTTGATGACCTTCAAGTTACCGAGACCGCCACCGTTCAACCAACCTAACATGTCCTCGCAGCGCACGGGGACAAAATTAAACGCCTCAATATCCTTGCGCACCACCACTTGTGTATCTGGCAAGCAACGATCAGAGTAATCAATGCTCGCATCATGGCAAAGCTCCAAACGCAAAGGATTGTGCAAAACATAAACCTGCGGTGCTGATTGATAGAGGTCTACTTGCGAAAAGTAATTGCTAACACCAAGCCAAGCATTGTCCGCCGTCTTACTATCCTGCACCCCACCGGCCTCAACGGTAACGATTGGCACATCTAGTTCTGCGTCTCTTTCCATCAAAGCACCTAACCGCAGGTCAGAATTTATCAGACAATCAACGAACCACCCTGCCAGTCGGCGTTTCTTTTCACTATCACCACTAACGATGGCAAATGGATTACTCGACCCCGAAGTATTATGCATGTCAACGACTGCTTCAGGACGATGTTTACGAATTTCATCAAGCATCGCCAACGCCAACCGCCCCTCATCATCCTCATCATAAGGAGCACGAAAACAACGATTCAAGTCCCGTCGCCCAGGCAAATGCCGATAAAAAAACAGCGGTTGCGTCAACGCAGTCGCCACCGCACCCAAGATAACGACGATATTCACCGCTGGTTGCCGATCGCCAGCAGCTAACCAACGATGCACCGCCCGCAAACCAGAAGGCTCGTTACCATGCGTCAAGGTTACCAACACCCGCGTCCGACTGCTGTCCCTGCCATCGATGTAAATTACCGCCGCACCACCAAGCATGCGTAAGAAATCAACTGGCGTATCGCCAACAACATCTTTGCTCGGATTATCCCAAACCTTCAAATTTTGCACGAGCTACCAGCCTTCATTTCCGCCGAGATGTTTGCACAAACTAACAATGCTACCGCTAGAGTTTTTGGATTTGCACGAGCTACCAGCCTTCATTTAAGTCGAGGTGTTTGCACAAACTAACAATGCTACCGCTAGAGTTTTTGGATTTGCACGAGCTACCAGCCGTTATTCCCGCCGAGATATTTGCACAAACTAACAAGACTGCTAGAGTTTTTGGATTTGCACGAGCCGCTAGTCCTTCGCCCATTCAGCGACTGGCTTGCCAGTTTTGAAATTTTCCACATAGTCCCGCAACAACCGCGCCGAAGACTCTTCCACCGAACAGTGCTGACGATAATGCTCGTAACGCTCCAACTGCCATCTCGCACCGTTAGTGCGTTTTGCTAACCGCTCTTCAATCACCTTCATACAAGCATCGCTGTCGTCCTTATCGCCGCCCAAAATATCTAAACCCTCCCGTGCCAGCGGCAAAAACTGCTCAATCAACTCCACCACTGGTCGCTCAATAATGCCACCCATGTGATGACTAGGCCACAACAACTTGGCGTTGATGCCGTCTTGCGCACTGCGGTAGAAATTATACTCCGCCAACCGAAACGGCAACCCAGTCATCAACTCATTGGCAAACTCTTGTGTCCCTAACGTCAAACCGATAATAAAAGCAGCATTAGCAACCATGTCAATCGTCGTCGGCCCCGCAGGGAGCGCCCGAAACTCAATGCGCACATGCCCATCGTCGGCATTGCTGTAAACCGCCCGATTCCACGACCAGACCGTGCCATTGTGTAAACACAACTCCGATAACGGCGGCGGATTTTGTTGCGATGTGTCATCATCCTCATAAATAACAGGCAAAATAGCAGGGAATAACGCGACATTTTCCGCAAACAGTTCCCAAGCCCCCTGTCGCACCCAACCCTGACCGAAGTTTACCCGCGATGGATAACGCCAGTTCTGCCCTCTAGCATTGCGAAAATCGACACTCTGCTTGAACAAAGCAACACGCGTCTCCTGCCATAACCGATACCCAGATAACAGCGGCGAATTAGCTGCGAGGGACAACACCAACGGAGTCATCAGCTGCGCAGCATTGAAGCAATGCGCAAAATGGTCAGCAGGAAGACGCAAGTGCACCTGAAATGAAGTGTTCGCTCCCTCAGCCGCAATACCCTCGCCCTCCATCAAGAAACTGTCTTTGCCATTGATGTTGATGCGGTAACGCCCCCCCTCTTCGCTTGCCAGCCCTCTCGCCAGCGCGTGGAAGCGAGGTTTGTCAGTCATGTAGGAAGGATCAAAATGCTCGGTTCGCAACGTCGGCAAGGTGCCAATCGGTATAAGATCGGTGTTGAAAGCAGCTGCATGCCGACGCAAATCGCCGAAAAAAGCATTTATCTCATCGTGCAAAGCCTTAAAGGGAGCACCTGGCAACGCCACAGGGCTCATGTTCATTTCTAAATTATAGCGATTGAGTTCAGGCGTAAACTGTGGGTTGTTCGCAGCATCTAATATCTCCTGATTGACAGGTGAAGGCAACCCCTCGTCGTCGATCAAATATAACTCTAACTCCGCACCAACGCTAAACAGTTTGCGATGAAAGGCAGGCTGGTTAAGCTGTTCTCGCAACTGCGTCAGCTGCAGCTCCATGCGCCCGTTAAAGGCATGATAATCATCGTCAGTAAATTTATCTTTGACTACTGCCGTTCCCATGTAGTTCCCTTATCCATAACTGGTAGTTGTTCAGAGCTAAATTTAAAAAAACACAACTGCCTGTATGCCAACCTCTCATCAAAAAATCAATCGTGCGAGTAAGTAACGGTTATCTCCTCTATGTTGACAGGCAGATCGGTCTTAATAATCAACATCCTTTCGCTAATCGTATAGTCGTTAGGATGCAGCTCTTCTTCCTTGCCATCACTGGTGCGCATACTAACTACCGAAGTTTTGCCGTTATGCTCACGGTTAAGATAAAACTTCTGAAGAATGGCGTGGATTCCCTTGGAGATATTGGTCAAAAGATCAGTGTAGTCGGCAGCATTGATCGAAGCATAATGTTCAAACAAAGGCTTGCCGCCTGGCATCTTGGTATTGATGTAGCGATGCGCTGAAGCTGTGTTGATGATGCCATAAACTTGCGTTGAAGGACGGATTTTTTTGAGGTGTAAATATAATGCGGCTAACTCACACTGCTCACGGTCAACTGGTTTATGGCTCAAGCCACGCTCATCCACCGAGCCACAAAAACCATCGTTGAGGTGGTCTTCATCAGTAACGATAATCACCACCACCGTTGAGTCTTTGCGCAACCAAGACCTGTCTTCACAATCACGTTGTAATGCCGTTACTGCCATGCGTATCGGTTGCTCATAGGTAGTGCCTGATGTTCCTAAACCCGTAACCGCACGCGTGAACACCGACTCATAATCAGGTGTCTCCTTGCTTATCTTCGCTTTTAGACAGTCTCGTGGATCAGTTGTCGCTATCGCTAACTGCCAGTCGCTATTGCTAACACTGGTCAGCAAAGCGCTTAACTTGCTGGATAACTTCACCTGCTCCTCCGACATTGAATCGGAGTTGTCAATCACCAGCAAAATGTCCAACAACCCCGCTTTCAAGAAGGTCGGTGCGATAACTTCTGTCGATGATTTAGGTTCGGGTGGGGGGTTGCCTTTTTTCCAAATAGAGAAGAAGTTAGCGTTCTTACAAGCGACGACAAGGGTCATGATGAGTATTGCTCGTGGAATAAGGCGCATGAGTTTCTAATCCTTGGCAGTTGCATCGTTTATGATAGCAATTTCCACAATTATAGCCCAGAGGTTTGCGTCAGTAACAAAATTTTTGTATGCGGAGAGATGCGGGAGGCAAGAGCATGAAAATTCCAATACTACTTGTTAGCTTTAGTATGGCATTGCCGCTGTTAGCTGAACCATGGCTTGGCATTAGGTTTGCGCAGAACTGTGCCGCTTGTCATGCGCCAGGACGGATAAACTTGCCTGCGATACAGCGGCGTTGCACCTTGTCTTGTCAAGGTTGCCATGTCAGTCCACAAGGTGGCGGTTTACGAAGTTTCTACGGTAAGTGGAATGAAAACCGCTGGCTGCGATCGTTTGCCATCTCACTGCTCAAACCAAAATCTTCATTTGCACCCACCAAGCAACAGCTCTACGGCAAACCGCAAACTACCCAAAGCAAACAGAGCAAAGCACAGCAACAAATGCTTAAGAAACGCGGCTACCCTTTAGTCGTAGGCAAGCAGTCAATCATCAACGCTGAGACGAGTTTTAAGCGTGATGGGCTTGAGTATCAAATCGCTAAAGATAATCTGGAGTTCTTACGCCAAATTCCTCAGCAAGACCCTTACCGACTGTTCACAGATAGCAAAATAGATGGCGGCGGCGGCTTTCGCTATCAGCTGGTGCATTTACCCCAGCGAGGAGCAACAAAGGCATCAACATATTTATTCTTGATGAGTGCGGACTTGGCATTGCGTTGGCGACCCATGTATCGCAACTTACATGTGGTCTTTGAGCAGCGTGGCATCGGCTTCCCACAGCGGGTTAAGAGTTTGAAGAAATCCTTTATCCAAGCACGAGAACTGCTGGAAACATCACGGACACGCAGTCTGTATCTGCTGGTGGATAATTTGCCGTTTAATAGCTACGTGATGGCCGGTCTATACCGACCACTATTCGGCGGCAACCCCTCACCTGACCATACGACCCTGATGCAAAAACTATGGAGCACACATCTGGGGCAAACTGGTTCATATTCCTCTCGCTTTCGTGGCTTGTCAATAGGCACAGCACCCAACGTGCCTTATGCTAATTTGCATTTTATTATTCGTGATGAAAGTGGCAGATACGACAAGCAAGACCGCACTCGCGGCGTGGCAGGCAATGTCGGTTTGCGTTTCGTTACCCTTGGTCTTAACTCGACCTATTCGTTTTGGTATACGGCAAACAAGACCGACGCAGGCAAAAAATCAACGCTAGCGAATTCGGCATCGGTTGCCGCACAACTGTGGCGCTCAACGCTGATGCTTGAGTATATGAATTTGCGCACCAACACGAAAGATAGCAATGCTGCGGAAACTTCAAAGACTGCGAAGATGAACACCCATGTCGTTGAAGTTGACACCTACACGCGTGTGTGGCGAGAGTTTTACTTGCTCGCCCAGTATGCACTCGCACATCACGAGCGGGAGAATGAACAGGAGATGAAGCACTCTTGGTATATTGGAACACGCGCCTTCCTGATGGCAGGCATTGATGTCAGCCTGCGCTATGCCCAGATGCGAGCGGACGAAGAAAAGGATGCGAAGCAATCACTAACCGCGCAGCTGCACTTTTACTTTTAAGCAACAATATCATCGTTTAACAGTCATACCTCTGACATTTCCTTACCTATCTTGCGACATTGGCAACGATGTCGGCGGTATTGTAAGTTCCGTCTTTGAGACTAATAACAACTATCTTGGCATTACAGCTAGTTGCGGTCGCGCTTGGCAAGCCTGTGATGATAAATTTGCTTGTGCCTTGCGGATCGCGGCTAGAACTAACGACACAACCAGAGTTTGGATAATTCATCACCGTCAGCTGATACATGCCTAGATTAGTCGGTGTCCCCACAACCACATCGGCTAGCACGACATTGTTAGGGAGTCTAGGAACAGCACCGTTAAGGCGTGAAGTAACGGTGATTTTGATGTTTGTATCACGTTTGCCTGTCGGGTTTGTGGGGCTAGATGATTTTGAGCACCTACCACTAATATATTTGAGATTAGAAACCGTCGAGTTGTTGCGAGCAATTTGGTCGCAATCATCCTGCGATGTCGGTTGTTGACATGTGCTTAAGCCTTTAATCATCATTTGGCTATAGCAAAACTCACTATCAGGCATTAGGCACTTACGCTTATTCGCATCAAACTGCATCCCCTTACCCAGGCAGTCGCTTAGCGTTACAACGCCGTTGTTATTGGGTGTAACTCGCCGTGTGCAGCTACTCAATCCAGCTATGGTCAACACCATTGCTACTACTGTTAAGGTTGCCAATCTATCCATTATTAAACTTCCTCATGCCAATAACGCCTCCATTAGATTATACAGAATTTTATCTGTATCATGTCAAACATCCGTATTAGCGTTGAGATATAAAAATGAAGTATAGGCTTGCCACCGACAATATCGCCGTATTCCATGACCTTATCCCAAACATTGAATGGAATACCTACAGGCAATTTAAATATGCTTTAATTTCTGCTGATGCCTACCAAAGTATCTCCAGTTATTTTTGGCAAGACTGCTTTAATCATCAAATCAGCGTCGGCTTCGCACCAGCACATGCATTCAAGGCGCTGTTCTTTGATTTAGATGGCACGATACTGCGTTCAGAATCTTTGGTTGAAATAGCAAGAACAGTCAATATGGATGCTGAAATAGAAGCGATGACCACTGCTGCGATGCACGGGCAAGCAGAGTTCAGCACTAACTTTAAACAGCGGCTACAATTACTGCGTGATGTGCGAGCGCAGCACATGCAAAACCTTGCCCTGCCTTTTTATGAAGGGATAGAGGAAACATTGGCACAGAGCAAACAGCATGGCATGGATATTTTTTTAATTTCCTCGGCAATCTACCCGATCGTCAAAAGGGTCGGGGAAATGCTTGGATTTGATGACTACCAAGGCAATCGTATCAAGTATCTTAACGGCAAGCTCATGCTAGACGAGAAAAGTGCTATAATCGATAGTGAAGGGAAGCGGCGCTGGGTTGAAGAAAAATGTGCGAACCTTCGTATCAGTCAAAAGCAAGTGGCAGTAATCGGTGATGGTGCAAACGACATGCGGATGATGGACTTTGCGCAACTAGCGGTTGGCTTTCAACCGAAGCGAGTTTTGTTGAATTGCGTTAATGCTCTCAATTTTTCAGGCGACCATAGGTTCATCATGCCTTTGATTATGGATGATTTAAAATTTAAAGCGAGGTGATTAGAGATGGCTAGGCTACTGACAGTTGTTTGCGTGCTTGCGTTTACCGCTTGTGTCCCAAGAAGTAATGAAACTCCAAATGAGTTGCTGAATTTTGCTATTCAGCCAGAGGGGGTATGGCGAGGACTATGCATAGATGGTGTGTCGATGACTTCGCAGTCTAGTGTTGGCATCACTGGGCAAATGAAAACTATTGAGTTCTTATCTAATAACAAGGTCAAGTTCACTACCGATTTTATCAGCGGCTCTTGTGCAGACATCAATCCAAAGGTGCAATTACGGCATGTGAAGGAAGGCAGTTTAAGTTACGGTCAGTCGTATCGTCATCTCAACGATGATGTGCGTTTGCGTGAGTTTAGCATCAAGATCAACCGTGAATATCATCAAGCCAAGACGAAAGCAGGTCTAACATTCATGCAATCTACACGCGAGCTTGGCATGAACTCTAGGGTTGGCGATATGATTGAAATTGAATCGGATGATTTTTACTTTGCCGAAGCTGAAGGTTTCTTGGCTGTTAACAAGAACAGTCGCAACGCGATGAACGTATTCGTTGACTCTAAAGAACGGATGAACGCGATCAGCGATGACGTAATCGAGAAAAACCTTATCCCTAGCAATCTTTACGTCCAAAACAAAATCAAGTAGCTATCTGTATACGAGAAGGAATCCCGACTTTGTTGCATAACTAATGCCTATTTTTTTATGCGAGGAGCGTTCCCCTCCTCGCGCTCCTCCCCTATCGTCTCAAGACATATGCTGGTTTGAGTCGGAAACAAAATTTTATTCGCTCGCTAACACTCGTCTCATAAATATTTTTTCCGACTCTGATGAGACCAACATATGTCTTGCGACTATACAGCTTGCGCC
>JAPPIL010000109.1 GCA_028877195.1 Pseudomonadota bacterium | reverse complement strand
GTCGTGTTTGGTAAAATTTCTAACGCCTTTTGCCTGCTGTTATCCCAGGTATTAGTTTCCGCCGCCAGTGGCAAGAGTTTGGCCGTAAGAATGTGCGTGCCCTGCTTGCGGGCTGGCACAGATAAATTCACCCTGATCTTATCCTGCTGGAGCATGATATTCTTGCTGGTCAAAACTTCATCATCACCAGCGACTATCTGCACTTGCACCTGTTGCTTGCCCGTTATCCCCTGTTGTCCGATTTCAACTTCGGCGTTGCTATCACTATCAGCAAAAGCGAAGTGTGGCAGGTGAAAACCCGCTAGCCAAATGTTTTTACCCACACGAGGTGGCACCCCGATAACTAACCCCCTGCGATTAGATGGTGCTGGCAACACCGCTTGCCATTCAAGATAAGGTTGAAAGTCGCCGCCATCGGTGAACAGCAGCCAAGCATCTCCTGCAGCAATCTGCGCATACCAACTTGGTAGCACCAATGATAGGCGTGAGAAATTCTTGTCTTTGGTTAGGGATGATAGGTATGACACTCGTATGTCGCACGACTTACAACGCTGCTGTAGATACTGTAGCGTCTGCCGTGCTTGCGCCAATGGCTTGCCCTGCATGCTAGTGGAATCGTCAACAAAGACATGAATCGTTTGCTGTTTGAAACTGTCAGGTTTTTCGCTGCTTATCGTTTGTGGAAACAAAGTCGTCAGCAATGGCACAAGCCAGAGAAAACGACATAGAGCTGCGAGACTTGCGGTTAGCAATCCCAACTGCTTACGCCAGCGGAGGGCGAGCAAAGCACAAACGACCGATGTTAGTGCTAACAACAGCATCTAACGCAAACGCTTGAGGATTTCGGGAAGATGCACTTGATCTTTTTTGTAGTCGGTAGCTAAAGCGACCATCAGCAGATTGATGAACACTCGCACATGCGTTTCCCGATCTTGCGTTGTGAAACAAGGGTGTTTGCTGGACGGCTGATCGCGCAAAAAAGCAAGTAACGGATACGGCATAGCTACGATTGTCAAACGCTCGTGAAACATATACACCTGCCAACTCTTGTTTTGGCAAGTAGGCAAACTGTTCAGCAAATAAAAACTGCGCATCAACGCGCTATCTAATGGCACATGCTGCCATTTACCAAGTGTCGCTGGGAAAGTCTTGGCTGTGATGGGGGTGGGAGGGTCGCCGTTAACGATGAGCATGCCACCTTTCTTTAGCCATTGCGATATTTTGTGCACTGCGGTGAGTTGAGCTGCATCCATCCAAACCCAAGCATGGTGTCTGAAATCCTTCACTATCCGTAGTCGCGGCGCTAAACTCACACTCGTGCGTTGCGAGACTTCTTGTGCCAACTGTTTGAAAGAATGTGTCGTGCCGCTAGTGCTGAGTAACTCTACTTGCGCCGCGAGCGGCGACGGTAATGGCAAGGCAAGCAGAACAAGGGCAACACAGCGCAACATCAACATTCGTCCGTAGACGATAGGTTGAGATAAGGATAAGCGGTTAGAAATTTTTGGTAACTAGCAACCAGTGCTTGCGGAGCATCGGCGGTAAGTTGTTTGCTGAATTCAGCCACTAGTTGTTCACGCTCATAGCCATGGTGTCGCAATAAATCATTCACCATGTTACCAGCAACTACTGCGATAGAATAGTTATCATCGTTGACCGTTACTTCAACACGATGTGCCGTTCCAAATAGGTTATGGTTGTTGCCAAGACTTGCTTGATACGCTCCCGTCAAGAAGAATCCCAAGTAGCAGGTGCTGTTCTTTTCTAACGTTTGGAGTTCAAGGCAATCACTGTCCGTGAACTGCGATAAGCAACCATCAGAATCGCAGGTTATATCTACGATGTGGGCTTTGTCGGTCGTTGCCTGCGGTGGTCGCGATAGTGGTAAAACTGGAAAGCGTTGTCCGATCGCCCAAGCATCGGGAAGCGACTGAAAGACAGAAAAATTTGCCAAATACTTACTAGCGAGCTTGTGCTGTAGTTGCT
Organism: Pseudomonadota bacterium; assembly: GCA_028877195.1. Classification (GTDB taxonomy): domain Bacteria; phylum Bdellovibrionota_B; class Oligoflexia; order Oligoflexales; family JAPPIL01; genus JAPPIL01. The sequence continues at coordinate 5,898 of JAPPIL010000109.1, read as the reverse complement.
TGAATTCAGCCGTTAGTTGCGGCTCATCCTGCATCAACTCATAGGCTTGCGTGCATATCTGACGGTAGATTTTTTCGCCTGTAGCACGTTCCGCCAGGCTGATAAAACCCAAATTGAAGAGTTTGAGCAGATCGCGATAATGTTCAATCGCATCATGATAATACTCCGAACAAGTGGTTGCGTTGAGATTGGTGTTGAGGAAATTCAACTCTCGCAACGGTTTTGATGACTGTGTTACCGTCGGCGTAGGCATCTCCGCATGTCCAAGGGCGTGAGCTTTACGAGCGTCGGTAACGACTAGCGAGTGGTAGGCTGCGATAACTCTGCCGCTTTCTGAAACGATAAAAGGCGCTGGAGCTCCCTCTTCTTTACAGATAGATGCGATAACATAGACGGCATCATTGATAAATTCTTGCGGCTCGTAGTTGGTGTTGAATGGTGAAGAAGTTTTACTACCTTCGTAGTCTACTCCTAGCCCACCGCCAATGTTGAGGTATTGCAGCGGAAACCCCATCTTTACTACTTTAGCGTAGATGCGGGCGGCTTCTTTCAGGGAACGTTTGAAGGTGCTGATTTCAGTTATCTGTGAACCTGCATGGAAGTGGAGCATTTTTACCTGGGCGGTAAGGTCATATTTTTGTAGGGTTTGTAGCAATTCAAGCAATTCAAACGCGGTGAGACCGAATTTAGCGGTCAAGCCAGCATGGTCATCCCAGCGACTTGCGCAATAATGACTCAAACGAATGCGGAAGCCGAGTTGTGGTAAGCGTTGATGTTGGCGCAAAACACTGCACAGTGGTGATAGTTCTGCTAATGATTCAATCACTGCCAGAACATTGCTATGTTTGGTTGCGGCTAAACAGATGAGTTCAATGAACTCCTCGTCCTTGAAGCCATTGCAAACTAGTAGGGCGGCGGGCGGTAGGGGTGAGCCTAAAGCGATGACCAGTTCAGCTTTACTACCGACTTCTAGTCCGTAATCGTAGCGTTGCCCATACTTTAGCAATGCCTGCACAAAATTTTTATGTTGATTGACTTTGAGCGGGAAGACCCCGTAATGACGGCGTGGGTAGCTGAATTCATGTTGGGCGGCGCTGAATGCTTCCTCAAGCCGCTGCAATTGCGAGGCGATGATCTGTGGGAAGCAGAGCATAAAAGGTGGGCGGTAACCGTCAGCAATAATGTTTTGCACGATGTCTTGGAGGCAAACAGAGGACTGCTTGGCAGCGGTTGGGCAACACATAACTTTGCCGCTGATGCTATCAATGCCAAAATAGCCAGCGCCCCATGCTGGCATCGTTGTCGCTTGGTTTTTCATCGTTTTTTTAGTGTGCTTCTCATATAGTCAGCCTCATGCGGGGGTTGTATTTACTAATGTCCTCTTCAGCAAGATATATTTGGGCATGGTTATGTTGCGGATAACTTCTGGTTGGGCAAAATCTTTAGCGTTGAAGAGCGGCGCAAGCAAACTTAAGCGTCGTACCGATACGACGGTAAGACCGACACGCAACGTCGTCCGTCAAGCCTTGTTTGATGTCTTGCGGCCGTTGATTGGCGACTGTCTGTTTATCGACTTGTTTGCGGGCAGTGGGGCGGTTGGGTTAGAGGCGCTAGCGAATGGTGCACGCGGTTGTATCTTTGTAGAGCAGGATGTCAAAGCGGTGCGGACGATTAGAGAGAATATCGCTTCTTTTCGCCGCAATGCAGACAAGCAGGGGATGGTATTGGGGAAAATTTCCTGTTATCGCATATCGGTTGCAAATTTTTTGCAGCGGTATCGTTTTGACGATCAGGCGGTGCTAGTTTGGGCTGACCCTCCGTATCAAGCTGGCGACGAAGGAATGTCGGTGCTTGCCGCAATCGGCGAGCAGTTGCGGGCTGGAACTGGTAGCTACCTGTGTTTTGAGAGTTCAGTTTGGTCGGAAGTAGGTATTATTCCATCTTGGCAGCGGATCAAGACAAGGCGTTACGGCAATACAAAGGTTGATTTTTTTATAAAGGTTTAGACGATGCACGCGGTATTTCCAGGGACGTTTGACCCCCCGACACAGGGTCATGTCAGTATTGTTGAGCGGGCAAGCAGGATATTTGCTCAAATCACTGTGGGTATCAGCACCAGTCGGCGTAACGCTTGGCTGGACTCTGGCGTGCGCCTACGTTTGATGGTGGCGAGTTGTCAGCATCTTGGCAATGTAAAATGTGAGATGTTTGATGGCTTGACTGCCGATTTTGCCTATAAAGTTGGGGCAAAAGCGATTATCAGGGGCTTGCGAACTGTGAATGACTATGAGTATGAGAAGACAATGATGGCGATGAACCGTCAACTTCGCCCTGACTTAACGACCGTGTTGCTGATGACTGAACCGCATCTTTATCATGTGTCTTCATCATTGATCAAAGAAATTGTCCGAGTCGGTAGCGACCCCAAGGATATGCTCCCCGCGCCTGTAGCCAAGCATGTGTCGGGGTTGATAGAATAAAACGACAAGATGAAGTCTCTTGCCTGCACTCGCGTCTAAAAACCTAACTCGATTCAATCACCGTCTGTCCCTCTTGTTCAAGCAGAGGTTGCGTAACTATCGCTTCGAGGCGATGTTGATTGTTGGCAGTCCATGCCGCTACTTGGGGGTCAGGGTCGTTCATCGCGGCGTTCAAGTATTCTGCTGCCCACCTGTCTTGATTGTTGAGCAGCGAGTCTAGAATAGTTATCCTCGTTCTAGCACTGACGAAGCGCAGAGTGTAACGCAGGACATAGCGTTCATACGCCGTGTTTTCACGGCGAAAACGCTTAAAATAGTTGGCAACTAACGATTCACGTGCGCCAGCAATCGCCATGCGGACAAGTTCTGGGCTGACAAACGCCCCCATGTTTACCAAGCCAATCAATGCCCTCATGCGTGTCCAAAATTTTTTGCTCAATAGAGCGCTCTCAAGCAGCGGTTCAGAACCAGACAAGCGTTCATTGATGATATCCTCTACCGTCTTGTAGCGTTGGTAAATAAAACGATGTGTTAGACCGCTGCGCCAAATCTCTTCCTCTTGGGCGCTGATAACTCTTCCTGTCGGCAAAATTTCACTATCAATACCATTGCTGAGATTTTGATAAGTAGCGATGACGATGGCATCAACAGCTGGTGCACCATCGTGCAGCAGGTCTCCCACAACTGTTGGCGTTGCGTCAGACGCAGGGATATTTATGGTCTCCGTCGCTGGCGGTGCAGCCTCTGGCAATGCCGCTACCGCTGGTGCAGTGGGAGTCGCTGGCGCAGGCTGTGTTGGCGCATTTTCTAGCGGCAGAACGGTAGTGCCACCTTTATCAGAACCACCAACAGAAGCGATCAGGCCATCTATCTTTGTTGCGATGCCGACAACGATGTTATCTTGATTCTTACCCACTAAAGGCGCTATCATATCGGCAAGTTTTTGCTCTTGGAAGAAGAGCGCATATCCTAGATAGCCACCGCCAGCAAGGAGAAGCAGAGCAATGATCTTTCCTGTCATTGAGGACGAGGAGTTGATCGACGTTTGCGGCAGGTCAGTTTGGGAAAACTCCTGCACCCCGATAGAATCAGTCTTTGTATGCGATGCGAATATCATCCGTAACCCGACACATGTTTATATCTCTCCCCCTTTTCGTAATTATGTTGATAAAATTTTAGACTAATAGGGATAACTGGCTTTAGGGAACACAAACAATGCAGAATAATTTACTTAAAGTTCGCAACATAGGAATTTCAGCCCACATTGATTCGGGCAAGACCACCTTGACGGAGCGGGTGCTGTATTACGCAGGCAGGATTCACAAGATCCAAGAGGTGCGCGGCGAGGGCAGTGGTGCGACGATGGATCACATGGAATTGGAGAAGGAGCGTGGCATTACGATTACTTCGGCGGCGACGACGGTAGCTTGGCAGGATCATACTATCAACATTATCGACACGCCAGGGCACGTAGATTTCACCGTGGAGGTTGAGCGCTCGTTGCGAGTGCTTGATGGTGCGGTGCTAGTATTGTGTGGTGTGTCTGGTGTTCAGAGTCAGTCATTCACCGTTGATCGCCAGATGAAGCGCTATGAAGTGCCTTGTATCGCGTTCATCAATAAGCTTGATCGTTCAGGTTCAAGCCCAGAGCGAGTGATCGCCCAGCTAAAAGAAAAGCTTGGACATAATGCTATAGCTATGCAAATTCCCATCGGTCTTGAAGCCCAGCATGAGGGTGTAATCGATTTGATTGCGATGCGTGCTTACTACTTTGATGGCGATCAGGGACAAGACGTGCGAGAAGCCGACATCCCCGATGATTTGAAGGATAAAGCGATGGAAGCACGGGCAGCGTTGCTGGATGCGGTATCTATGTTTAGCGATGAGATGATGGAGCTGTTACTTGAGGGGCAAGACGTGCCAACTGATTTGATCCATGCAACCGTGCGCAGGGCGGTGTTGCGGCGCGATTTGACTCCAGTGTTTATGGGGTCAGCTTACAAGAACAAGGGCGTGCAGGTGTTGCTTGATAATATCAACAGGTATTTCCCTAGTCCGTTGGATCGCAAGTATTTTGCTACTGATAATAGCAAGAACGAGAAGATAGAGGTTTACCCCGATACGGATAAGCCGCTGGTAGCGATGGCGTTTAAGATTACCGACGACTCTTATGGGCAGTTGACTTACACTCGTATCTATCAGGGGACATTGCGCAAGGGGGATACGCATTTCAACCCGCGTCTGGACAAAAAGCAACGCATCGGTCGCTTGGTGCGCATGCATTCCAATGCGCGTGAGGAGATTGATCAGGCGGTTGCTGGCGACATTATTGCGATGGTCGGGGTGGATTGTGCTTCTGGTGATACCTACTGCGATCAAGCGATCAACGTTTCGATGGAAAAGATTTACGTGGCTGATCCAGTCATTGAGTTAGCGATTAAGCCAGAAAAACAAGAAGACTTGGTTAAAGTTTCAAAGGCATTGAATCGTTTTATGAAGGAAGATCCGACGTTTCGTGTCAACATCGATCAAGAGTCGAATGAAACGATAATTCGTGGCATGGGGGAGTTGCATTTAGAAATTTACGTGCAGCGGATTCAGCGTGAGTACAAGGCAAATGTTGTCGTTGGGCAACCGAAGGTGAATTACCGTGAAGCACCGACGGGCATGGCTGAATTTGATTACAAACACAAGAAACAGACAGGTGGTGCTGGGCAATATGCGCATGTGGTTGGCAAGTTGCAGTTGTTAACGGACAGCGATGAGAACTTCGTCTTCAATAACAATATCGTCGGTGGTCGGATTCCGAAAGAGTATATCCCTGGGGTTGAGAAGGGATTGCGGGAATCGTTAGAGAAGGGGCCGTTGGCTGGTTTTCAGGTTATCAATGTGCAGGTTGATCTTGATGATGGTTCGTTCCACCATGTGGACTCATCGGAGTTGGCGTTCAAGATTGCGGCGCGTTCAGCTTTCAAGGATGCTTTCTTGCGTGCCAGCCCTGTGTTGCTTGAGCCAATTATGCGCGTAGAAGTAGAGACACCGACCGATTTTCAGGGGCCTGTTCAGGGCGATCTATCATCGCGGCGAGGAATTCTGCAGGGTAGTAACATGCGTGATGACTTCACGGTGATTGAAGCGGAAGTGCCATTGGCCGAGATGTTTGGTTATTCTACTGATTTGCGTTCCAAGACGCAGGGTAAGGCGACATTCAGCATGGAGTTTGGTAGTTACAAGCCAGTTCCTTCTTTTATTCAGGAGCAGTTGGTTAGCAAGTTCCGTGAGGAGCAGGCAAAGGGCAACAAGTAGCCTTGTGTCCCATCTAGACACGCGTTTGCTGGTAGTTATCTAGCGGTTTGCGGTGATATTTGCCCGCGTGTAGGAGGAGGGTTTGGGGGGGGGCTTTGCTGCATAAGTAATG
>JAPPIL010000179.1 GCA_028877195.1 Pseudomonadota bacterium | reverse complement strand
CGTGAGAACGAAAAAATTTGTTCCTGATTCAAACCAGCATATGTTTGTGAACAAGGGGGAGAGCACGAGAGGGGGAACGCCTCTCGCATAAAAAAATAGGAATTACTTATGCAACAAAGCCGGGTGCAGGGGGATGCATCCCCCTGAAACAAACAGTCATTCTGTGTAGTTGTATGTGCCAACGCAGTTATGTGCCTACCGTGAAGTGTAGTTATGCAACAAAGTCAAGTATCCCCCTTCATCTCGCTCAAGAGCATGTGCTTTATCAAACAAACGTTTAATCGCTAAGTCATCCGCATTCCATACCTTGCTCATGCCATACAGGAGCATATCAATGCTGCTTGGCTCTGTCCACGCCTTGCTTGAGATAATATCATGTATATTCAAGACCTTACCAAATAGTTGCGGTAACCAAGGTGCTAGAGCTTTTGCTACTTCAGATATTTCTTCTGCTCAAACATCTGCTTAAAAAAGCTGTCGTGCAAGCCCTGTTGTTGCTTCTTCGCCATGCCATATCCTCGCATGGCATGTGGTTTGTGTGCCAATGAGTTTTTTGTGAATTGATGTGAATAACGATGTGGAAAAAGGGCAACGACCAAAATCAACTTGGTCTTTGCGAGCAAGCGCGGTGTCTGGCATCAGGGCATGCCTACAACTGTGATGAAGGCAACTCCTTCTTACCTGTGCGCATGAAAGCTGGAACATCCAGATTAGAGCTTTTTTTGGCCAACTTGATCGCTTCATCAATGCTGCTATCAATATCGTGAGCAATATTGCCAGCTGATGACGGTTGTTCCGTATGCGGCACAGACGGCTCGGTGGCTGGCGGTCTAACCTCCGAAGTAGCATACGGGCTGTAATCCGATGTCGCTGTTTGGGGCGCAGGAGGAGGTGGGTCTTCCTGCTGTTCGTTTTGAACGCTAGTATGCGAAGGAGGTTGCGATACCGTCTGGTCAGATGACTGGGACACAGCAGGTGTCGGGGGCTGATGCGTGGTTGGAGTGAGTGATTGAGGCATAGGAGCTGGCACTGCTGGTTGCGTTGCCTTGGTGTCATCGCCGCTGCGTCGTCTGTTGATAGGTAGTTTGCGATTGTATGAGTTGTTAGACATTGGTTGTAAAGGACTGCGCTTGCCTTGATTGTCCGATAAACTATCGACTGGGAAGCCTGTCGCAATCAGAGTAACTCTTATCTCATCTCCCATCGTTTCATCGATTACCGCACCAAAAATAATATTGGCATCTTCGTGAGCTGCATCTTGAACTATTGAGCAAGACTCATGCAGTTCTTTTAGAGTTATGTTTGCGCCTGCGGTTATGTTGATCAGAATACCCGTCGCACCCTCAATGTTTATCTCTTCAAGCAACGGTGAGGAAATAGCCTGCTTCGATGCTAGCGTTGCGCGCCGCTCACCAGCAGCCACACCGATACCCATCACCGCTTGCCCCATGCTTGACATCACAGTCTTGGCATCGGCAAAATCAACGTTAATCGTGCCAGGCACATTGATAATATCGCTGATACCCCGCACCGCATTGACCAATACACCGTCAGCAATCTTAAATGCGTCGATGAGGCTGATGTTTTCATCTGAAACAGTCAACAACCGCTGGTTTGGTATCGTTATCAAGGTATCGACATGCTCACGCAAACGCTCAATACCGATGTCAGCATGACGTTTGCGGCGCTTACCCTCAAAGGCAAATGGGGTCGTTACGACCGCGACCGTCAATGTCCCAAGTTCTTTAGCAATCTGGGCGACGATTGATGCACCACCCGTGCCTGTTCCCCCACCCATGCCTGCGGTGATAAAAATCATATCAGCATCAGCCAATACCTCTTGCAATTCATGGCGGTCTTCTAACGCTGCATCCCTGCCGATGTCGGGGTTAGCGCCCGCCCCAAAGCCTTTGGTCAGCTCTTTGCCGATTTGAATCTTTGTCTGGGCCAGGGAATGTTTCAAGGACTGCATGTCGGTATTGATGACGACGAACTCAAGTCCCTGCAAATTGTTTTGAATCATCGTATTGATCGCGTTACCACCACCGCCACCGATGCCAACGATCTTTATCTTCGCCCCTGGAGGATTGAAGTTATCTTCTTCCACTATCACAAGCGCACCTCATGGATTTTTTGTAGGTATCTACTTAAAAATTGTAATGTAATTACTAGGCAAGAACAAGTCGGTGCTATTATTAGCTGTCGTAAGCTGATGCACAGAACGGTGTTACAACAACCGCTGCTACGGGCAAAGCACAGCTAATTCCCAAGTTCACACACCACCATCTATATGTCCTTGAAACTTTCAGAAGGAAAAGAAAGCCGACAACTCTAACATGACCGACCAAAGTGCGGAGCGATGATTTAACTCCTTTTCTAGTGCCTCTTGTAATTTCTCCTTGCCTTCAAACATGGCGATAAAATTTTTATCGTCAGTGGTTAACGTCGGTGAGGCAACCTCTAAAAAATTTGGGGTATACAGGCCACGCACAGCTGTGCCAACACCAAATTGTTCAGTTATCGCAAAGTTGCGGCGAGCAGTGAAACGGGCCGACATAGTAATTAGATTGTTTTTAAATTTATAGTATTCCTTGCCAGTAGCAGGCACAGTGCTTGCACAAGCATTGTTCTTACAATTATAAATCATCCCCGCTAAAGACAGCATGCTGTAGTTGCCTTCCAACCCTACTCCCAATCGTATCTTGGCAGTCGGAACCTCATAAGGGTAAAAGTCAAGCCAACCCGAAAGTTCATGCTCGGATGCTTTTACACCTGTGGCAGCATCGGGGTTGTCGCCATCCAGTTGCGTGCCAGGCACGTGCAAGGCAGTAGCTGTAGCAAGATTGACATAACGAACACCAAAGGCCACCGACATGTAGTTATAGACGATCGCATCAAACTCTAACCCTACGCCAGCCCATGCCTGTTGTGCGAAAAAATCATGTGCTTGTTCAAAAAATTCTTTGCCTTCATTTGGTTTAGCTTCAATAAATTTTTTATTTTCTTCATCTAAATGTAGCAACGTATACTTGGCTCGACGATTGAAACTCGGTTGGAACGCAACACTAACTTTGAAAGGACTAGAACCGCTGGATTTACTGGCAACGCTACCACCTGCACCGACCACCTCATGCGTCATACCCTTCTCAAGCTTGCGAAAACTAGCACGCTTCTTGATGCGCACATAGGACTTCTTCTTGCTCTTGCTAACCTTGACCACGCGACCGCAGGCACGCTTTGCTTTTTTCTTATAGAAGCATACCTGATCGCCTTTTTTGACTCGTTTGTCGTTGATAACAACGATCTTACGTTTCTTGAGCAACTTGGTAATCTTTGCCTGCGCTGGTTGACTGCTCAACAGTAGCAAGAACAGCATACCAGCCACCAGCGACCAAACAACGCTCGCCGTGCTATGTCTTACTAAAGTAGCCATATCTCCAATCATAGGCATTAACTTGCCAAGCACTCGCAAACCCATCGCTTTGGATGACGACTCGCTGCGGACTAATCAACATCGCTTCAATGCTATACTTGCCAGCCGTTAACCGTTGCCAAAACGATGAATCAACCCCTGCCATGCCCTGCTCCACATCAAGCCAGCACTCTCCTACTATCGACCTATCGTCGCGTGCGACCTTGACCGTTAGTAAAATACTGGGATTTGGGTTTTTTATTTTCCAATTTAGAGTTGGTATATCACCGCGCTGAATCGACACAATCTGCTCTGATTTATCAAGATCGCTGCCAAGCGAGGTGTTGCCGATACTAAACTTCTCAATCTGGGCTGGAGCAGGCAAAATAAAGCGTGTGCCAACTTGCCGCTCCATCAGGTAAATATCCCAGTTGCTAGCAAAATTCAGTTTACTGTAAGAAATACGTGCGACATTTTGGTTGCGAGTATGGTGCGAAGCTGAAGCACTCGCAAAGCCAGTGCTAATAAGACGCTGAAGGTGGAGTGGCTGCGGCTTAATTGGTTGCGGGATAGTGGTATTGATAACTTTACATCCTTGTTGTGGGGTCTTTTGAGGAAATGGTCTAGCTCTGCTGCGTAGTATCTCACCAGCTTTGTTTTGGAGATCAAAGCGCAGGTAGTGATAATTTGCTTGGGCTGGTTCTTTGTAGCGGTAGTTAATTTTATGCTCAATACGCGTGTCGGCATCAACGGTAAGTTCAAGCGTATGGTTCTTGCCTGCTTCTAACTTGCCGAGATTAGCGTAGTGGGTATGACTGTCTTGTCCAACCTTTTCGCACTGATAGACCATTTGCAAGTTGACCCTAACACTGCAACGGGTCGCATCTTTGCTGTTGAAGGTCAGCGCCGCTTCGTCCCCAACCTGAATAATCCTAACGCTGTTGACAACCACTCCCAAACTAGAGCCAGCATGCTTACAGGCCGAAACAAGTGTCGAGAGCAGTATTGCCATGATCAGAAGGCGCATTACATAACTGAATGATTGTAATCCCAGACTTTATTGTAGCAGTTTCTGTGGAAGGGCACGAGTGCAGTGGAAGTAGCGACAGTTTTGTTTGTTCATCTAAAGTTTATTTGCCATCGCGCCAAAAAGATAGCAGCTCAATGATATTAACGCAGCACACAAACCACATCAAAGCTTGCGCCCAGACATACTCTTGCTGCGTGCTTTGCACCGTAGCGTTAATTTGAGTTGGCAATTCTCGCTCTTGTAGCAGGCTTTCACCCTTTGGCACATGTAAATCATCGGTGGTCAGCAGTTGAGCGAGCAAACCGTCTGTGGTGAGTAGATGTTTGGTAATTATCGGTAGTTGTGCGGCTTGCAGTGTGTGAGGAGGAACGGCAAAGACGATAACCCTACCCTTGCGCCACCACAGTTGCTCATGTTTAGCATTGCTTGCTTGCAGGACTTCTTGCCAACTCTTGCCAGCACAAGCATTATCAACCTGTGGGGATGATATTTGTCCTGCTGTCAGGCGTTGGTAGCAACGGCAAGCTTCTAAAGAATTTGCACCAAGCGTTTGTGGCATCAACCAAATTTTTTTAGCACTCAATAGGCAATGTTCATCGGCACTAAAATTGCGGTCATAAGCCAGCACCAGCAAATCATGCGCTACCGCCCGTGCTTGATCTTGGCGACTAACCTTCAGTCCCAGAACCTCTAGGGCAGTGTGGACTTGGTATAAGGGGTCGTCAATCGCACGCTCGCCATAAAGATCAGCGATGATTAGTGCCTGCAGCTCGCGTTGCCGCCCTGTGAACAGATAGGTATTGTCGATACTAATCGCATCATCAGCGACACCGAGCAGTTGCAATTGGTAGCTGGTATTAGCGCGCGGCAGGTAGTTAATGTGTAAGTAAGTTTTCGCTTGGTTGGCAGTGATTATGCCATGCGTGCTCGCAAGGACTTTACCCGTGTCGGCCTTGCCATCTTCCTTGCCGTGGCTAATTTGCAGGGTGAACGCTACTTCGCGTGCGACCCCAGCTCTAGCAACCGTTACCTCGATCCCTTGCGCTCGTGTTTCCACGCGGTGCAGATAGAGGTTGCTGGTCGCAGTTTTGTGGCGCGGCACAGGCAAGTGTTCTAATGCTGGTTGCCAGTAAATATCACGCCATGAGTAGGCATCGTAATCAGAGACAATGAGAATCTGGCCATACTCCCGCAATCTTTCGCCTTGCTGTTGCAGGGAGGTGGCGATGTGCGTTGCATGGTGGTGAAAATCTAGCTGCTGCAGGTAGGCGGCAAAACCACGCTCCGAGCTAAAGGCATGCACTTGTTCGTCGTTATGACTGGTTGCAATACGGATCGGGAGAACAGCACGTTCTTGCCAACTATGCCACTGTGCCTGTAAAAATTTTCTGAACGCTACAATGTCAAGGCGAGCGCTAACTGAAGCACTAAAGTCGATGTAAACATACAGGCGTTGCTTGGCGTTTGCGGTTGCACGGCTATACGAAGGCGAGGTGGTGTAAGCAAGCAAGGCAAGCCACGCAGCGATAAAACATACAAGGGCCAGCAAGGGTGGTCGCTGCCAAATCAAGCGTGGCAATGTCCGTCGTCGCACCTGTAGAACAGCAAGCAGTGGCAACCAAACACGCCGCTGTTTACTGCGCAGCACATACCAAAGGAGCAAAGACAGCAGCCCTGCTCCAAGAGTTGCGAGAAAAGCTAGCATAGTTTGAAGTATCGCAAGTATTCGACAATCCTTGTCTCTTCAGTCAACAGCATATAGTGCGCGGGATGGTCTTGCCAAAAATTTTTGACTCTTTGCAACCACCTCTGCACCTCCTGTTCCATCACTAGGCGCAGTTCCTTGCCGCTAACTTCTCTTGCACCCGCATAGTAATTACAGTCAGCAACCAGCCACTCGCTGCGCAATTCATTGGGAGATAAGGTGTGCAGGAAACTACCGATACTTGATGCAGCCAAGAATTCAGCCGCTGTTGGTGCATCAGTATCTAATGCATCACCAAGCCAATACTTTATATCCGCCTGTGTGGGGAGCTTGGCAGGTTCATCGCACACCTGTTGGCAGGCAGCAAGGGTATAGCCGCGTTGTTCAAGATGTCTGAATAGTGCGAGGGCACTGCTTGCTTGTAGGGGTTTGCTGGTTTGCTGTGGGCATTGCCGTAGCACCAGCGACACGGAGTCCAAGCGTTTGCTGTGTGTGAAGGCAAGGTGTAGGGCGATACGCATTGCTAAAGCAAATTTGCTTAACTGCTGGTCGGATGCTTGCCAATGCATTGAGGGTGCAGCCGAAACTGCGATGGCAACGCTGGCGCGAGCGCTATGACGTTTTTGTTTGATCAGAAGTTGGTCGCTGCGGGCGTAAGCCTTCCAATCGATTGCGGTTAGGGGGTCGCCGCGTAGATAGGAGCGAGTGTCTTCAAGTTGGCGATGCGGGGTTGAGCGATTCCAAAAGCTACCGAAATCGTGGCGGTAATGCTTGAAGGCATGTGCTGACAGGGATAAGCGGGTGTCTGGTTTAAGGTTGCGCAGATACACCGACTACCTTTTGGCTATGTTGGTTGCGAAAGTGGGTGAGCAGTTGGGTAATGAGTTCATCAACGTTGTCCGCACTGGGGGCAAGGTGAATGCGATGACGCAAGGATGGTTTGATGAGGCGCTCGATATGTTGCCAACGCACGGTCTCCTCGCCCTGCATCAAGGCGAGCGAACGACAGGCTGCGAGCAAACTCAATCCTGCGCGTGGGCTTGCGCCGTAGATAATTTGTGCACGCAATTCGGATGGGCATAAGGGGTCAGTCGGGCGGGTTGCGCGCACGAGGGTGTTGATAGCGGTGATGAGGGGGTCAGCGATTGGAATGTTTTGGCTGGCGGCGATAATCTCCTGCAATTGTGCGTTACTGACTTGTGATGCAACTTGGTCAGGCAAGTATTCGCCTTTGCTGGCGGCGGTAAGAAGTTTTGCTTCCGCTTCGGCCTCTGGGTAACTGATGATGCTGTGAAGCAAGAAGCGATCCAGTTGTGCTTCTGGCAACACGAATGTTCCTTCTGATTCGTAGGGGTTTTGAGTGGCAAAGACCATGAAGGGCCGTGGTAACTGATATTGTTTGCCCGCAACTGTAACGGTCTGTTCCTGCATCGCTTCAAGCAGTGCGGATTGGGTGCGTGGTGAAGCGCGATTGATTTCATCGGCAAGCAGGAGATTAGTAAAAACTGGGCCGCGCACGAACTCAAAGTGGCGTTTGCCGCTGTCGGGGTCGAGTGCCAATATCTCACAGCCGATGATATCCGATGGTAGAAGGTCGGGAGTGAACTGGATACGGCGACAAGTGAGACCGAGCGAGGCAGCTATAACTTTCACCAGAGTCGTCTTGGCAAGACCAGGTGCACCTGTGGTTAGCATGTGCCCACCTGTGAACAGGGCAACAAGTGTTTCGGTGATAATACCCTCTTGCCCAAACACGGCTTTGCCGACATTGGCTTTTATTTTAGCGATGTGTGCTTGAATTTCTTTCATTTTTTATATGATAGATCGTTCTGACTTTGTTGCATAACTAACATCTCTTTTTATTATGCGAGGAGGCGTTCCCCCTCCTCGCGC
>JAPPIL010000006.1 GCA_028877195.1 Pseudomonadota bacterium | reverse complement strand
TCTATATGAAATCTCATGAATTCTTTCTGCCTGCCTCTGTTTAGCTGTCCAAAATTCATCAGCTTGCACAGGAGGCAGACCGCTGTCACTCTGATAAGAGCCAGGCTGCATGAGTTGCCTATAAGGTATTTTATGGCATCATAGCACAGCGATCACTATCATCAATTGTTTTGTAGCTTAAATAATTTTTGTCGCTTACCTATGCTTCAAGGTTGAGGCAGCCAATTTGTAGGTTTGCTGCTGGCAAGAATTTTGTGACTCACTGATGCTTCAAGTCTTACGTTGACTTGCGTTGTTGGCTCAAGAAAATCAAGTCTAATTCTGTCAATTGTAATAGGATCACGATCTTTATTATACACAGCCGTAAACAACAAATGATAGATAGGAGGCGAGAAGTTTTGCCTGAGTTTTTTTGATGATGAGGTTAGCACTCGTCTATTGGTGTCCTTATCATCCCAACAGCTAGTTGCCTTTACTTCAAGTGGAAGACGAAGACCAGTTCTGTTCTGTGCGAGAATTTTATCGGGGTAACCCTCGCCAACACAATCAGAAATAGTGAATCCCTCAATAACAGCACGCAGCCTCTCTATGCAGTGCTTCTCTACTTGATTGCCTACCGACTGATTTGTACTTCCCACTTTGAGATGACAGGCTGAATTACACAGAGAAGCAATCTTGGTTGCTTTATTGAAGGCATTCTTTACCCCTTCCCGCAAGTCGGTAGGCCACTCATGCACAAGCGCTTGTGGCTTTTGCCGCTCCCATCGTAGCAGTCTTTCGTAAAAACTACGTAGGTTCTGCATCAGTTGCCTCAAAATTGTAAAACATACGCTAACTATTTATTGAGTTAACCTAGCTCGCCAATTCTGCACTTTGTCTGCTCTTCCCAAGCCCTAATCTCGTTTACTGACGATGTTTTCCCCAAACTAACTGCCGCTTCATATCAATACGATCTATGTGTAATGGTCGCAAATTTAGGCAGAAAGACAAGAAAATTAATTTATTATGCCCGCCAGCAGCGAGCAGAGAAGGAACGCGTGTCTAGAACGAATGAGGAATCAGACGCAAGTCTTTTGAAGCGCATAAAGGCGCTTCTCGCACGCTGGACTACCTATGGTTATCGCAGGATAACCGCTTTGCTACAGAGGGATGACAGTGCTCCTAAAGTCAATCATAAGCGTGTGTATCGGATCATGAAGGAGAATGGCTTGTTGCATCGCAAACATCCCCGTAGACCGACAAAAACGCATGATGGCTGGTGTTGCCCCCCGAAAAAGTGGGCAGGAAGGGCATTGTTTATACGACGGGGATTTGGGTTTGATTTTTCAGAAGAAAATGCCGATACTGCAAGGTAGAATTCATCCCCACTCGGTTCATCTGAGTGGGTACGGGGCGATCCTTGATGGGGTCGCCTTCGTTTTTTAGGAGCATCTCTCTGAAAACGTTCTGCTATGTTGATGGTTTCAATCTGTATTCTCGCCTTTTGTATAGAACACCTTACAAGTGGCTTAATCTTGAAGTATTATTGAGATCGATGCTTCAACCCTACCATAAGATAAGTAGGATAAAGTATTTCACTGCTAGGATCAGCTCAACTCACAACGACCCTTCAAAAACGGATAGACAGGGTGTAGATAGATCTACGAAAGATAGCACACTTTAGTAAGTGCATTCCTAGCACAATTTTGAGTAGCTGCCAGCTTCCCGATGAAGTTATGGTAAAACAAAGGATAATTAGGAAACCTGCGAGTTGGTAGAAGTTTTAGCTATGCTTGCTTTTGGCAAGAGTAGAGCAAAGTCTAACCACACGTCTTCAGCTTATACTGCATGCCTCTCTGCTTGCACCAGTTTTCAGCTGCTTTAGCTTTGAGGTCAGTATTGGGATCGTGCCGTAGATGCTGTCCTTTCACTTCTACTAACTCAAGATGCACTTGACCTTTACGGCGCACGAGGAAATCAGGAAAGTAACGAGAGATACCACCTTTTTTGTTGCGGTATTTGATAGTGATGCCATGTTTTTTTGTCCAAGCCAAGACACCAGTGTCTGTTTCCAACTGTTCAGCGTAAGACCGTTCACTACCTGAATCCATCATCTCATAGTTATAGGGGCTTTTTTCGCCCTCAAACATAGACCTCTTACTCACTGATTAACACCTCCTCGGTATAGATGCGGTGATTCATCTCGTAAGTTACGGTTTCCTTCAACTGTGGCATTACATTGTGTGCACCAAATAGTTCAGGTGTGCTAACTTCGGTCACTGCCTGTCCCTTAAAAATATGCGTCTCAAAGCCGCGCAAAATTATACGATAAACTTCATCACAACAGGTAACAAACTGCGGGTAGCGCTCGCTGTAGTCATTTGCCCACTTCATAAGTGCAGAAGTAAATCTCTTTTGTTCTAGTTCACGATCTTTATTAAAATCATCTTGAGGCATAGCGGATACCTTGAATGGCTTTGCCACTACTTCTTTAGTCCTCTGCGGTCTCAATCTCTCTATGTTGTTACCAGCAGTGCCAACTATGATGACATCTTCAAACTGCTGTTCTTTGAAAATTGCTAGGCAATCTTCTAACAGCTCCAACAGTCTTTCAGTTGTTATGCCCCCAATATCTACTGGACTAGGAATTTGCAAAAGTTTTTGTAACTCTGGTCTAATTACCACCTGCTCTTCTCTTCTTTCGCGTTCAGCAATGTCTGCTAGCTCGCTCCCGTCTCTAGGAATTTCGCGCTCTCTAATAGTTTCATAGCCCTCAAGAATAAGAGCATCTATATCAGCCCACAGGTTATCAAGTTGCAAGCAAGGGTGGTCGATGACAGTTAACTCTTGCAATGAGCGTTCTACAACTGTTCCGTCGCTGTTTCTGATAAGACGCAAACCCCTGCCCAATACCTGATGAGCAAACAGCGGTGAGCCAAAGCCACGTAATAAGCACATGACAGATACTTGCGGCACATCCCAACCTTCACGCAGCATGTAAACACTAACGACACTATCGTAGGGAGAATCAGGGTGACCGATATTTGCTGCTTTCTCCCTGAGTTTCTTTTTGTCTTCGTTGCTTAGCTCTTTATCTTCTATTTCTCCTACTACTAGCAAAGGGTTGAGCTTGAAATCTGCTTTCATCATTTCCACTGCCTTGTGTGCACCAGCGATACTCGGTGCTATGACGAACAGCAGCGGCTTGTATTTGTTCTGTGCCAGTCTTTGCTTTTTTTGCAAAGCTTCGTGCGCAAGCATCAACTGTAACTTCATGCCGCCAGGATCCATGACTAGTTGCAAACTTTTCTGTTTAGGCCAGTCATCCCAGTCTATCTCTCTCACAGTGAAGGATTTTTGTGTGTTAGCATCATAGAAACTAAGTTCCTGTGCTTGCATTAACTCTAGTTTTTTCGGCGCTGGTCTTTGCACCACTACATCTTTAACCAAAGGTGGTTGCCCACTAGCAAGCAACATCGTGCTGGTTTTGTAGCGGCCAGTAATTGCTTGCACAACAGATAGATTGTATATCTCATGACTCTGTGGGCGCAGGTTATCAGTACGATCAGGAGTTGCCGTAACGTCAAGGCGAAACTGTGTTTGTTGCCTCAAGATAGATAAAGAACGTGCATACTCCTTGCCTCTAGTGTTGTGCGCTTCATCGTTGAACACGGCAAGCTTACCACCTTCGTTTTGCAAAAAGATCAGATGATCGTTGCCGCCGCTATAGCCCCTTTGAAATTGATGGCGGTTAGAAACAATTATCTTCTTACCCAAGAGATTGGTGCAATTTTGAAAATCTTCAACAATGGAGCAGGACAGCTGCTTAAGCTTATATGTATGTTCAGGTGGAAAAAGACCAAACTCTTTAAACACCTCCAGCCCAGAAAAATCACGCTGCAAACGATCTCTGACGATAGTATTAGGACAGAGAAGCAAAAAAGTTTTAGCGATGTTTTCTCGGCAAGTAAGCCAAGCCATCACGCTGGCGATGACTACAGTTTTACCTGTGCCAGTTGCAAGAGTTACTAACAAAGGCGATATGTTTGCATGCTCAAAACTGTAAATAACCCGCTGCAAAGCTTCAGCTTGGTGGGGCATGAGTCTTTTCTCTCCTGTGGCTTTACCTAAAGGCAGGAGATGCGCTAAAAATTTTCGAGTAACAGTTGATGATGCGATCCATCTTTCTGTTCGCCACGCCTCGTAAGCTTCGCCGTAAGTCTTTTCCCACTGGTCAGAATCTAAAAAATTTTGCTGCAATGCTTCCACTTAAGCAACCTTTTTCACCTGAATATCTTCAACACGAGTAGCTTCTGCGCCCGATTTATCGATAATTCGTAAAGCAACACGGTATTTTCCTTCTTTAGTAAACTTATGTTCAGTTATGCGACTGTCGTTCAGAAGATTGCCGTCTCCGTCCTTGTCTTTACTCTTATTGAAATTGCGGGTTGTCATCGGTTTGAAACGTCCTTTGTGATTAAAGTCCCATTGGTAACAGTGAATATCGGTGCTGTTTCTTCCTTGCGAGGCAGTAGCATCAAAGCTATATTGCAATCCATGTTTTGGCTTGTAGCGAATTACAGCAACAGGCTTGTTGAGAAAGCGGATATTATCACCCTTGAATTCATGGCTGTCTATGTCGACTAGCTTTACCTGCACTAGCTGAATGTCAGGTGCATTATGGTCAGAGCGCAATGCTTGAATGCACTGCTCAACTTCTTTATCCCATCTCCACGCTAAAACGATACCGTCTTTGAATTTTTTATCTGCTAGCTCGATATGAAAGTCTTCGACTAAATCCTTTGTAAGCTTTGCCTTTGCTGGCGCTACGCATACTACTCTGTCACCTTTCCGACCGTGAATGGTCTGCCCAATCTTTTGCGGGCGAGCTTCATAGCATTGTAAGATAAACTCAACGTATGCTTTTGTTTCAAGGCTACGCACTTGCGCCATTTCATAAGCACCGTGATTTAAAATGGCAAAGCCGTAGCTAGCTTGTTGCTGTTGTGACTCAATGCCTGCTTTTTTACTATAAACTTCCTGCAACCTATCTCTCGTTACCGAAACTGCGATGCGAGAAACATCACAGGCAATCCACTTGCGTCTGAGCTTTTCTGCTACAGCTGCGGTTGTGCCACCACCACAGAAAAAATCCGCAACGATGTCGCCTTCGTTTGAACAGGCTTTGATGATGCGTTCAAGTAATTTTTCTGGCTTTTGGGTGGGGTAGCCGATTCTTTCAGTTGATGTTCCTTGTACAAAAGGTATATTAAACACTTCGGTTGGTTTTCCTTTTTTCATGTATGCGATTCTTTTTGTCCCATCTCTGTTATTGTATATTTTGTATCTTCTTCCCTCACTGTCTATTTTGTCATATCTTTTCTTCGCTTTATCATCATAGTCTTCGAGAGAATACTCTTTGTTAAATACGTGCCTATCTTGCTTCTTCGAATACCAGAAAATGTTGTCATGTTTATTTGGGAATGATTTCTCGCTACTGTGAGGGCCAAAATACTTCCAAACAATCTCGTTTTTAAAATTGTCGTAGCCGAAAATTTTATCAAGCTCACACTTAACATAATGGCAAGCGTGCCAATCAAGATGCACAAACAGTGAGCCAGTAGGCTTGAGCAGTCTTTTCATCTCCCACAGCCGAGCATTAAGCCACGCGAGATAGGTTGGCATGCCACCTTCCCAAATATCACTGAAGGTGCGTGTTTCATCGTCATCACCAAAAACACAATTATAGTTACGACCAGAGAAAAACGGCGGGTCGATATAAATAAGATCGATTGATTCATCAGGAAGAGAGCGCATAACTGCGAGGTTGTCGCCCCAGACAAGTTTGTTAGTTATTTCTGTTGTTGTGCCTTCCCAATCAAACTGTTCGGTAGCAAGAAACGGCAAGTTTTTAGTTTTAAAAACTTCGCGGAAATTTTTATTATCCCAGCCGATCGGTTTTTTGAATTCTGGCTGATGACCGAACCTTTTGATAGCACTTAACCGCTCATCCTTTGGTTCAGTATAGATAGTGACATCTTTGCGACGTTGTTTCTTCTTCTCTTTCGCGCTCTCGACTCCGAAGTCAGATAAGAACTCTTCCCAACACCCAATAGTTTTAGCCTTGCCACTGACAAGCTTATCAAATAGAACGGTATAATTAGCCATTTCATGCTTGAAATCAAAGACACAAAGCTCTTTGCCATTCGTGATAACCACGTAGTGCTTCTTACCTGCGTTGTCGCCGTGCAAATACTGCGCAGCACGATGATCAAACTCCTCACGCAAATCTTCTCTGTCAGCAACAAAAAATGCCCACGGATAGTAGTCTTCGCTTTGTGGGATAAAATCAGGCGTTTCCTCATTTGGTTCTGCGGCAATAAATTCATGCGCAGTGAAGCCCATAACAACTTCAAGGAAATGCTTACCCAGCTCTATCTTTTGCCGAGCAGAGAACTTCCCGCTGCAAGATTTAACTTTACCTAGAAACTCCTCAAGCTGGGTAAAGCGTAGGCATTTTGTCTTTCTTGCCATGTTTCATCTCTGCATAACATCTTGATTTCAATCCTGATGTCGGAGCTTAATTGGATTTAAATTAGTGTTGGTTTGATATTTTTAATTTGAATATTTTGAGATAAGCAAAAGAATGAAGATAATATGTTTCAAACAGGCTAGTTGCATTTTGGCGTGTCTGGGTAACTAGTTCCTAACTGCGGCGATTCACGAAAAGAGATGACTTTGGCAAGGAGCTGTCCTGCTGTGTTTAGCAGTAACTGTGTGCATCGGACGAACTTTTGTGAAGTCGATCTGTTTCATGTCGGTGGGAATTTGAAAATAGCTGGCAAGTTGTTCCCAATCTTTATCGGCGATGGTGATGAGTTCGCCACGAAAAAAACTAACCCAAGTACCGCCTATTTTGGAAACGCTACGTTCTTGTTTGAGTTTGTTGCGAGTGATGTCTACATACTTCTTATCGATGTCAATGCCAATAATCCTACGTCCAAGCCTAGCGGCAGCAACAGCCGTTGTGCCTGTGCCGATGAAAGGATCAAACACGGTATCGTCTGCATCTGTGCTCATCAGAATGATGCGTTCGAGAAGATGCACAGGCAACTGACATGGATGTGGGTCGCGGTGTTTGTTATGCCGAATGCGATGAATATCAGTCCAGACATCAGAGACAAGTGGCCCAAACGGATGCAGTTTAGCTTTTTTCCCGCCATAATCTTTGAGGAGATAGCCACACTTGCGGCAACGGCGATGCGGATAACGAATTTCATAAAACTTATTTTTGCGGCGCTCTTTAGCAAAATACAAAATGCCATAATGCCCAGGCTGTAAAGTCTTGCCCATCGGCGCAGTGGGGGCATCCCAAGCAATCCAATGCCGAAATTCTGCTACTTCATGTAAGAACTGTGCGTAAAAAGTTAGCCACTTGGGGATGTTATGCACAAACACTGAACCACTTGGTTTCGTTATCCTAACCATCTCGTGAATCCATTGCCGACACCACTGCAAGTAATCACTAAACTCACGCTGGTCATGGTAACTGGCATACTTCTTATTGAGATTGAAGGGTGGGTCAGCAAACGCAATGTCAACGCTAGCAGCAGGCATGCTTTGCATTACCTTGAGGCAATCGCCATGGATGATTGTATGCCTTGCGTTTGCAGTTGAAATACCCCTCATCGTATTAGCGCCTAGCCATGATCTGTTCCAACGCTGAGCGAAACCGCATGATCTCATCATCACGAAAAGTAAAGACATCTTCGTAAGCTTTAACCATGCGACGCAGGTCAGTTTGGCGCACATACCAACCAATACCGTCAACAAACCCCCAGAAATGCGCATTAGGGTAATGTTTTTTTATAAGTTGACGCATTGATAGTTCGACTTTTGACTTGTCTCCTTGTCCAGATGAGGTTGTTGTCATGTATGAAGATTCGATGATTATCTTTGGGTCATTACGATCAGGGATGATGAAGTCCATCATACGCTTGCCAGCTTGATGATGTTGCTTTAGCTTGGGCAAGTCACCGTGCGAGTAGTTGATGCCCATATCAGCTAACAACTCATCGATAACTACTTCTGGGTTATGTTCCTTCTGCCCCGCATAAGACCCCTTCTCTTTAGAGCGAATCAGTGTGTCGATCATTGCTTCTGGGTCAAAGCTGAGCTTGGATACACTGAACTTTTTCAGTTCAAAAAGGGGCAGAGTGCGTGCAAGAGCAGACACAGTAGCACC
>JAPPIL010000029.1 GCA_028877195.1 Pseudomonadota bacterium | reverse complement strand
TACATTATGAAGCAAGGTATTGAGCAAGGTATTGAGCAAGGTATTGAGCAAGGTGTTGAGCAAGGTATTGAGCAAGGTAAATTAGAGATGGTTAAGCGGTTCATACTGGAGGGTGTCGATGAGAAAATCATCTGCAAAGCAGCCAAAATTTCAAAGCGGGAGTTGACTCTGATCAAGCGCAATCTTGGTTAGAAGACTCGCTGTTCATGCCCCTGCGGTTGTTAGCAATACCTCAAAATTTAGTTAGCCGAGATAATCCAATAGGTCAGAAAAAGAATGTAAGCTAGCATCAGGTCGGGTGCGCAGATCTTCTGCGGTCGGAGTGTTTTGAATTATTTTTTCGCGTGGCGAAAGAGATAACGTGCGTTGCAAAGCTGGGCTATGCTCGCCACAACTGAACTCTGACCAACAGGTGAACACGCCTGCCTTCTTCCCCAAAGCGACATCCTTGCGTAAATTATCACCGACAAAAACAACTGTGTCGCGTTCATGATCTGCGATGCCGTAGTGCTGAATGATGAGGTTAAGACCTTTAGTGCTGGGTTTTTCATAGCGTGCTGGTAAAGCATGCGTCTCGCCACGATACCGCCGCCAAGCAGAGGACTGCAGCGATGCTATTTGAGCGGTGGCAACTAGTGGGAACACATTTAACCCATACACACTGTCAAAGAACCCTTCAATTTCTAACATGGTCAGTTTCCACACCGCTTCAATCGCAGGTGAATCAGTCAACGCCGCGATACGTAAGTCAGGAAAACGTTTCTTGATCAGCGCCAATGTTGCATGGACTTCAGGGTAGGGATTGAGGGCATTTTTCTTGGCATCCAAACAAATGCTCGTGCAGATTTCATTCAAAAAGAGCGGATCAAGCTGCGGCATTTTCTTGCGCACCGAAGCAAGCTCATGAACAATAAAGGACGGGCGACGCTTGCCGTAATGTCCGAGCAGTTGTTTGAACTCACGTTTAAGCACTCCATACGGCACAAAGCTAATCTCCTCCAGTTTGTCGAGCAAAGCTTTGTTGCTGTATGCGTAGTAAGGCAACCAGTCAAAAAGAGTATTGTCGATGTCAAAGATCAATAGTTTTGGTGTTGCTACCACTGTCGTTAAGCCCAATGCTGTTTCACAAATGCCGCAGGCAGCGAGAGCGATGCTGCCGCCTGGCGATCAAGCCCCACAAGCCGCACGCTTAAGAAATGTTTTACCCACTCACTGCCGTTGACCAGTAAGTCGCGCCAATTACCATCAGCGATGATCGACCCCTCATGGAGAATGAGCAGACGATCAGCAAAGCGGATCGCTATCTCAACGTTAGATGTCGCAATCAACAGGGAACTGTTAAGATCGGTGCAAAGGTTAACAATCATATCAAGGATAAGCGTTGACGTAACTGGGTCAAGACCCGCAGCAGGCTCATCGAAGATGGCAAGGGTCGGCTCAATAGCAAGAGCACGTGCGATACCGACACGGCGCTGCATGCCGCCAGATAATTGATACGGAAAAAGATGCAGGGCTTTTTGCAGTCTGGTTTGTTCAAGCAAGTAAACTATTTTTGCGGTCATCTTGGCACGATCGAAAGTAGTCATGCGATGCATGGCAAATAGCAGATTTTGCTCGACAGTCATAGAATCAAATAAACCACCATGCTGGAAGGCGATGCCGATTTTTTTGATGATCGTCGGCCACTCATCATCCTCCTGTGTTGCTCCCATGATCTTGATTTGACCATCGTCAAGCGGCAGCAAGTTAAGCATCAGGCGTAAGAGCGTGGTTTTTCCGCAACCGCCGATACCGATCAAGCTGACCCGTTCACCTGTAGCGATATGGAAGCTCACGGAGCGCAAGACTTCGGTGTCGTTAAACGCTTTGCGCACATTTGTTAGACTTACCAATGCTTGACTCGTGCGATGCTGCGAGGGTAGGCTACCATTGGCATAATATCATGGCATTGTGTGCGTTGAGATTTGTCGCGTTGAGATTTGTCGCGTTGAGATTTGTGTTGAAACCTGTATTGAAAGTCATTCACCAAGCATTCTTTCAGCCGACCACTGTTGGTATCGATGGTATCGGCAAGGGTATCACAAGCATCAGCAGTGTACCCAGCGGCTATGTGCCGTTACCCACACGGATACCACAATGTCAATCTTACCGACTAGTTGTAAATCTTTCAAACACATGAGACAACCACCGAATAACACAAGCTTAACGACGGCTGAACGCAAACAACAGCATATCTCTGTGTGCGCAAATGAAAACGTCGAAACGGGTGATAACTTCACTGGTTTTAGTGATGTAGCGCTCTTACCCTGCACTTTACCTGAACTAAATTGGTCAGATATTGATGTGCGCATGCGATTTTTACAGCATCAGTTCAACGCTCCGTTGATGATTGCTGGGATGACCTTTGGTATTGAAGAAGGGGATAAGATCAACCGACGACTGGCGACTTGTGCTGCGAGCGCAGGTATCCCGATGGGTATCGGCTCACAACGAGTGGCATTAGAGGATCAGCAACCGCAGAAGTATCGGGATTTGAAGCGCAACAACCCGACTCTTTATCTCATCGCTAATCTTGGCAGCTCGCATCTCCAGCGCGATCGCTGCTTACAGGCGGTGGAGATGGTGGAAGCTGATGCGCTCGCAATCCATCTCAATATTTTGCAGGAGTTGGTGCAGGCGGGTGGCAATAGAAATTTTGCTGGCACATTACAGAACTTGGCGACAGTAGCTCTCGACTTCCCCGTGCCGATTATCGTCAAGGAAGTCGGTAGTGGCATCGATGTTCAAACGGCGAAACGTTTGCATGCATGCGGGGTCGCGGCGATAGATGTTGGTGGCAAGGGCGGCACTGCTTGGGGTTGGGTTGAGGGCTTGTGCGCAGAGGAACGGGCGAGAGTTGCGACGACGTTTCGTGATTGGGGCATACCAACGGCATTCAATACTCTAGTCGTGCGGCAAGCATTACCTACTGCTGAACTGATCGCCACTGGTGGTATTCGCACTGGTTTGGATATCGCCAAAGCGTTGGCGTTAGGCGCAAATTGTGGCGGGGTAGGGTTGCCCTTGCTACGGGCGGCACTCGTTAGCACCGCAGCCGTTGCCGCGGTCATCGAGACTTACATCGAGGAGTTGAAGATGGCGATGCTCGCGACTGGTAGTCGAACGCTTGACCAGTTGCCGCAAGCCTTGTGCTACAAGCATCCCTATTATGATGAATTTCAGCGCTTGTTGCGGAAAGGAGCGCATATTGCTCAAGCTGACAACTGCTGAAATATCTGAGCGATTTAACATAGACTAGACACACAACAGAAAGGAGCGCATATTGCTCAAGCTGACAACCGCTGAAATATCTGAGCGATTTCTAAATTTTTTTCAGCAACGCCAGCATCAGTTGATTAAGGGGGTGCGGCTAACGCCTGACAATGACCCGACGCTCCTTTTTATCAATAGTGGCATGGCTCCGCTCAAGGACTATTTTCTTGGGCTGGTAGCGCCACCAAGTCCGAGGCTATGTAATCTTCAGCCTTGTTTGCGTACTACTGATATTGATGCGGTGGGCGACCGCCATCATCTTACTTACTTCTCTATGCTTGGTAGTTGGTCGATCGGCGATTACTATAAAGAGAAAGCGGTTGAATATGCTTATGACTTGCTCGTCAATGGGTTTGGTTTCGACCCCGATCGCCTGTACGCGACGGTCTTTGCTGGCGATAACGAACTCGCACTGCCTGCTGATGACGTATCGGCACAAGCTTGGCAACGTGTTGGCATTCCCGCTGCTCGTGTTATTTATCTGGGCAAGGAAGACAACTTTTGGGGGCCTGCTGGAACGGTAGGGCCTTGCGGCCCTTGCACAGAAGTCTTTTATGACTGTGGCGCTGATTACGGTGCGGCTTATGCTGGCAAAGAGTTTGATACCACCAGTCGTTACATTGAAGTTTGGAATGCAGGTGTATTCATCGAGTTGGAGAAGAAAAACAACGGCAAGTATGAACCTTTGCGATTGCAGAGTGTTGATACTGGTTCGGGGCTAGAGCGCATGGCGATGATTATGCAGCAAGTCGATGATGTCTATCATACTGACCAGTTATTGCCAGTCTTTCAAGAGGTTAGCAAAACATTTACCAATACTGAGCAGGCACGCATCATCGTCGATCATCTGCGTGCCGCAACTGCGATTATGGCGGAAGGGATTACACCTGCAAACAGCGGTCGTGCTTACGTGTTGCGACGCATGTTGCGCAAGTGTGTGGCATTGTCGTTAAGTTGTAGCGACGATAGCCAGATGCTTGAAGATTATATGGCTTTAATCATCAGCAGCAACCCTGAATGGCAACAATCACAAGATTTTATTCAACAGCATTGCCGCGAGGAATTTGCCGAATTCAAACCGACACTACAGACGGGTTTGCGCATGTTGACGAAAAAAATGCAAGCTCAACAGGCGAGTAAACGCCTTGCCGCGGCGACGATCTTTGAGCTGGTCGCAACGCATGGCTTACCGCTTCTATTGATCAGCAGTTATCTTGAACGGGAAGGATTTAGCTTTGATTTGGCAGCCTACAAACAAGAATTTACAACGCATCGCGAACTGTCGCGCACAGGCGTGAAGAATAAGCAAACAGATCAAGTGTTAGGACTGCTCGGCGATTTGCCTGCTACCGAGTTTGTCGGTTACCAACAACTCCAGTGTCAATCACCGCTTACGAAAATTTTACGCAAACAACGCGACACACAAGGCTGCGAATATGAGCAGTGCACAGAGGTTACCGCTGCCACGGAAATAATTTTTCTCACCGCCAGCACACCCTTCTATGCCGAAGCAGGCGGACAAGTTGCAGACCGCGGTGTTGCTACTATGGTCGGTGCTGCTGCGACTACTGCTACTGAACTTGTTGAATGTCAGATCACTGATGTTCAAAAGAAAAACAATCATATTTTACATTTTGCCAAACTAACTAAAGGCAAGTTAACTGTCGGTGCGCAGCTGGATTTACGTGTTGATAAAGAGCATCGGTTGCTGGTGCGGCGCAATCATTCGTTGACGCATCTGGTGCAGGCGGCGTTGCGGCAAGTAGTCGGTAAACATATTGTCCAGAAGGGGTCGTATGTTGATGCGCAGAAATTTCGGTTTGATTTCCAGCAACCGCAGGCGTTGACTAGCGAGCAGTTAGCAACGGTTGAGCAACTCGTCAATCGCTGGATTTGGGCAAACTTGCCACGCGTGAGTGCAACGATGGCTTATCGCGAGGCGGTGGCACAGGGCGCATTGTTTATGTTGGGAGAAAACTATCAAGAACAGGTGCGAGTGATAAGTTTTGGTGCAGGCAAAGAGGCTGTATCGGTTGAACTTTGTGGTGGCACACATGTTGAGAGTTGCGGTGAAATAGGCATGCTGCGCTTTAGCAGTGAGACCAGTATCGCTAAAGGTGTGCGGCGTATTGAAGGAGTAAGCGGCGAGGCGGCACTTCTTGCTTTTCAACAGGATAGCGATTTATTGCGGCAAGCTAGCCGTGCCTTGAACGTCAATCGCCACGAGCTGTTAGAACGGATCAAGCAATTAAAAACAAAACCTGCGCCAGTCGCGAACACGATGATGATGTCAGAAACCACGTTTGCGACTACTAGCAAGCAGCTATCCGTATGTATCGGACAAGCAGCCGACACGAAAGCATTGCGACAACTGTGCAATAATAGCAAGCATGACATTACCGCAGTACTTAGTGTCGCTGACGACTCTTTTGCAATTGCGATCGCTGTCGCGACCGAGAGCATCGCGGCTAATGAGATTTTACAAAGTTTTTTTGCGCAAGTGGCAGGCCGTGGTGGGGGGAAACGCAATTACGCCCAAGGCGGTGGTAAAACCGCAGGGCAAACATTTGCATCGTTGGCTGCGGTGTTCAAACAAACCTTATTGGCAATGCCTGTATAGTTTAGAATTTAGTTACTCATAGCGGCGCGTTAGTTGTGGCAACGCTAAATTTTCTGCGGAGATGAGGGCAAACTGACGAGTAAGTATAAGCAGTGTTGGATTGAGATAGGGTGATAATGAAATACATAGTGGTTTTGATGGCGATGGCATGGGTTAGCCAGTCGGCATCGGCATTGAGTTGTTTGGAGATCAAGCGTGCGATCGAGGGGCATTATTTTCACAAAGGTTATTTAGACCTCCATATCAAGTACGACAAGTTTAGCGATGCGCTATCCAAACGCACGTTTGACAACTTTGTTGAGCGCTTTGATCCAGGCAAATTATATCTTCTGAAGGGTGATTTTGATTACTTGCGGAAACGCTATGAGCGCAAGCTTGACGACCAAATCATGCAAAGCAACTGCACCGCCCTCGATGCGATTGTTAACAGGATAGCGAAGGGACATGCGAAGATAAAGGCGGCACTGCCTGCGATTATCAAGGCTGAGCATGATTTTACCATCGACGAAAAGATGCAGCTTAATCGTAAAGAATTGTCTTACGCCAAGACGGATAAAGAGTTGCGGGAACGGTGGCGCAAGTGGATTAAGTTTCAATTACTGCGTCTTAAGAGTGCGACTTTAGGGCTTGATGAAGCACGCAACAAGCTAACTAAACGCTATCAACTTGAGCAACAGCGTTTTGATGAGCTTGACGATAATGACATCAAGGCTGCCTTCTTGAGTTCTTTTGCTAATGCGCTTGATCCCCATTCAGACTACTTTTCAATGGATGAGCTAGAGGATTTTCAAATCCGCACGCGCTTGTCATTAGAGGGGATTGGGGCGGTGTTGCGCAGCGATGAGGGGTTTACCATCATTCAATCGTTAGTGCCTGGTGGCGCAGCTGACAAGTCGGGGCTGTTGCGGGAAAACGATAAGATTATCGCCGTCGCACAAGCAAAAGGTAGTGCCGAAGACATCATCGACATGGACTTGCGGGAGGTGGTGAAACTTATTCGCGGCAAACGTGGCACGCCTGTGCATCTGACGGTCTTGCGTGGCAGTGGTAAGAAGATTCAGGAGCTGAACGTAAAGATCGTGCGTGAAAAGATTGAGCTTAAAGATCAGGCGGTTAGTGCCAAAGTTTTTGAGTTACAGACAGAGGTGAGTGGCACGCAAGGCAAAAAATTTCGGGTTGGGGTTGCGACCTTGCCTTCATTTTATATTGATTTTGAGGGGCGGCGACAGGGGCAAAAGGATTACACTAGTTCGTCGCGGGACTTGAAGCAGGCGTTACAGCGATTACAGGGCGAGAAGGGTGGCATCGATGCTTTGGTGCTCGATTTACGCAACAATGGCGGTGGCAGTCTCGATGAGGCGGTAGCGGTCAGTGGGTTGTTTATCGACAAGGGTGTCATCGTGCACGACAAGCTGGCATCAGGTGAGCCACGTGCGCATCACGATACCGAGGCGGGGGTAAGTTTTGCTGGTGCTTTAGTGGTCTTGATCAACCGTAGTTCTGCCAGTGGCAGCGAAATCGTCGCTGGAGCGATCAAGGATTATCGGCGGGGGGTAATCGTCGGTGGCTCGCACACGTATGGTAAAGGCACAGTGCAAAGCTTGACCGAGCTCAAGGGTGTGCCTGGGGCATTGAAAGTTACGATTTCTAAATTTTATCGTCCCGCGGGAGCAAGCACGCAAAAGAAGGGGGTTGCCGCTGATATTGCGCTGCCATCGTTTGCCGATGATTTAGAGATGGGGGAGAAGTTTTTAGATAATGTGTTGGCATGGGCTGCGATCAAACCGCAGTCAAAGTTCAAACGCGCCAACAAAGTGGATCGACAGAAGCTCGCTTGGTTAGCGACACGCAGTAAGGAGCGGGTCGATAGCAGTGAGGAATTCAAACAACTACTGACCAAGATCGCGGAATTTCGCAAGGAGCGAGAAACCGAAAACAGCGTCAGCTTGCAAGCTAAAGACGACGAACAGGCAGACAACAGTAGTGATAAGGACAGCAAAGATACAACCGCTACCGCGGCAAAAGATAAAGACGGCACAGGCGACACAACAGAAGATGAAGAAGCGAAGGACATAATCATGCATGAGGCACTTCACATCGCAGCTGACTATGCCAAACTGTTGGCTGGCAAGAAGCCAGTAAAGATCGTGGAGATTAAAGAGCTACCGTAATTTGTTGTTGTTTCTGTTGCTCCCAAAGGGGAGTCTGATAGGCATAGCCCCGGCTTTGTTGCATAAGTAATGCCTATTTTTTTATGCGAGGAGCGTTCCCCTCCTCGCGCTCCTCCCCTACCGTCTCAAGA
>JAPPIL010000088.1 GCA_028877195.1 Pseudomonadota bacterium | reverse complement strand
GGTGCAGATGGACACGAGATCAGTGAGTCCTTTGCCCAGAATGAAAGCGGCGTATTAGACATCTTGATGGTTATCGACAACTCGCTATCGATGGGTCGCGTGCAGAAGAATATGGCTTCGCGCCTTACTTCGTTGCTTGATTATCTTGCCGATAGCAACTGGCAAATTGCGATAACCAGCACTGATACAAGAGATTGTATCAGGGGTATCATCAATAAAGAGATGACTGACTATGAGAGTATTTACCATGACACGATTAAAAATCTTGGCATCGATGGCTCGATGTTTGAAGAAGCGATTGTCATGGCTTCACGGTCGCTACAAGGCAAGTGCAAAGATACGACCACTCCGTGGTTGCGTGATGATGCGAGCTTGGCGGTGATTATCGTAACCGATGAAGACCATCAGTGCTACGCTTGGAAGAAAGATCAACCCAAGCCAACGGGTGAGAAACGCCATGAGTTTTGCTACAGCGAGCATGACAGTGATACGGTCAAGCTAGAAAAACTCTATCGAAGCATGGATGACCTCTACTCTTACTTGCAAGACATCCGTATACCAAAAGTAACTGCTAAAGTTTACGGCATCCTCAACCCCTTAGACCGTGATCAAAACTCAAACCCTACAAGTGGTAGCAGAATATTCAAAAGCTGGCGCAAAAAAGTGAATGGCAGGCGTATCGGTGTGCCGTTCTTTGATAAGATTGCATCGATTAAAGCCAGCGACTACTCATCGTTGCTACAGTCGCTTTCTGAAGACATCAGCGTCATTCTTAAGAACCAGTTTTCTCTCAAGCAAATACCTGATCGCGGCTCATTGACCGTAACGGTGAGCAGCGCGGGCGAGACGACAACCTTGCCTCCTAGTGCTTACACGGTGGCTGGTAAGACCTTGACCTTGAAGCAAGCACCTGTAGAAGGGTCAGTCATCGATGTTAACTACACCTATGCGCGTCGCCCTTATCTGAAGGAATTCGCGCTACCGCATACGATTATCAGCGACTCGCTTATCGTCAACTACTTGCTTGATGGTCGCACAACGACTGTCGATGCGAGCGATTACGACTATCGTGCCAAGAAGCTAATTTTCTCTGTGCCACCACCTGCGGGCGCTAATATCCAAATTGACTACAAGGAAAAGATTGCACTTAAACGCACTTTTCAACTTTCTTCGGAAGGTAAAATCAGCGATATTGAGGTAAAGGTGGCCGGCATACAGGTTGATGATTATCGCATCACCAGTCGCAATACGTTGGTCTTCCCAGCCGCGGCAATCCCACCTGAAAAATCTCTGATAGAAGTCTTCTATCGCACAGTGCTAAAAGATATTCTCAACTATGAAATCGATATTCACCCTCGCATACAGGCAAACGGTCTCTCCTGCACAAACAGCGACGGCGAAGATATTGCCTGCTACCATCGTCGTCATGGTCAAACCAACATCGTGGTCTTTGATGCGCAGGACTTTGTTGCGGGGCAGATGATAACGGTTAAGCAAGTACTTGATGTTAGGACTAATGACATCGCTCTCCATGCTGACCATGTTCTTGAATCAGTAGTATTAAAGATCGGATCGGATATATGTTCAGCAGCTGACCTGACGATTATCAACAATACCGTTATCCTGCATTCGGAAGAGGCATTGCTAGGTTGCCCAGTATTGCGTCGTAGTAGTGGCAGCATTGAATTAACTTATCAGCATCGTGAGGTTCTCCAGCAATTCACGATTGAAAAATCATTCTTCACCGACCACCTGTATGAGTATGCTTACTGGCAAGTGTTTGTGAATGGCACGCAGTTGAGCGAAGAGGAATTCATGGTCAACAACCGTGTCGTTACCTTCACCGACACCCTGCCAGGCAACGCTGAAGTGAAGATCAAAGTGTCGCTGTATTGAGCATCTTGGCTAGGACTAGGCTTTTTTCAACACATTCCTAACCTTAATGTGCTAGAATTTTTGCAGCAACATCCGTAGGCACAGTATGCAAGAAAATTTAAGCACAGGACAAGGCTCAGGGTATCGGGTGGTTGATTTAGATTGGGTGCTAAATCGCAAAACCCAAGCATTGCTAAAACGTTTTAATAGCAAATTTAACCCTAACGAGATTGTAGTCGTTGCTCGTGATAACAAGGTGTCCGTCTTGCTGAAAGCAGTGGACATGTATAAATTACGAAGTGCTGTTGAAGAAATCACTGCTACGCATAGTGCCAGCAATCTTTTTACGCAGGTGTTGTCTGCGGTGGAGAGCATCGGCAGTTACGGGGTTCGTGCTGGCAAACGGCATTTTATTGGCTATGCGGATGAACGCAAGGTTAGCAATCGTTCCGATAAGGAACTCCGCCGCGGCAAATACTTTTACGCCAAAGACCACTCCTTTGATGAAGTGGTCAATACTCCTCCTCAAAACTTGGTTGACAAGATTGTCAGCGGCGATGCTGAATATGAATTGCGTAAACTGCCTGACAACTGTGTTGATCTGATATTCACCTCGCCACCTTACAATTTTGGCTTGGACTACGGCGGGAACGGTGATGATGTTAGATGGGAAGGGTATTTTGATAAGCTATTTGCTGTATTTGATGAATGTATCAGAGTGCTTAAATTCGGCGGTAGGATAGCGGTGAATGTGCAGCCGCTTTTTTCAGACTACATACCAAGCCATCATGTCATCAGTTCGTTCTTCATCAAGCGCCGTTTGATTTGGAAAGGCGAGCTGTTGTGGGAAAAGAATAACTACAATTGTAAATACACTGCGTGGGGAAGTTGGAAAAGTCCTGCTAGCCCATACCTTAAGTATACTTGGGAATTCATTGAAGTATTTACAAAAGGTTCTCTAAAAACAAAAGGAGACAAGGCTAATGCTGACATAACCGCAGATGAGTTCAAAAGCTGGGTCAATGCACGATGGAGTATTGCTCCAGAAAGAAACATGAAAGCATACGATCATCCAGCCATGTTTCCTGAAGAGTTGGCAAAGCGAGTACTGAAGCTGTTTAGCTTTTCTGGAAGTTATGTTCTCGACCCCTTTGTGGGGACTGGCACTACAGCAGTTGTCGCAAAGAAACTACAACGCAAATATCTTGGCATAGATATATCAGATAGCTATTGTGATGTGGCAAATAAGAGACTGGGACTTTTGTAATGCCTGTGTCTGACCGAGCGCAGGAGCATCTTTTCAATGAAATTATCAGCTACTATGAAAGCACCATACAGTCCTTGTTCAAAGAACAATCCCCAGGCAAGATACGCACCACAAAAGCCAAGATGGTTGAAGAAATAGCTAAAAAGCTTGTGTTATGCGCTTGCAAAGATGCCAATTTAGACAATGATAAAATTTATTTCAAACAGACTACCTATGTTATTCCGTTGCACGATAGCTACTTAAAGGGTTTAGCTGATAGCTATCTTAAAAAATACATCTCCAAACATAAGGAGAAGTTCTTTTATAGATTAGGATGTGATGTGCAGTGCTACTATGGCAACCGTTTTTTACTCGCCATTGAGTGTAAATCATACACAGAGAACGCAATGCTTAAACGTGTCCTCGTTGATTTTTCCTTGCTTAAAAATATATTCCCAGACACGCAACTAGTTTTGCTACAACTAGAGAGCATGCTTGGTGGCGACTACTCTAGTCTTAAGAGTAACATCAAGGGCAGCAAAGCCACTCATACAATAATGTCCTACTTCTTTAGATGTAAGCTTACAGATTATCACCTTGCTCAAAGGTGAGCGAAATATAAACCAACCAATACATACCAAGAATTTTTTTCAAAGCATTGACTCCAGAGGCACTTGCGATGGCAGTCAAGAGTTTGAAAAAATTAATTCAAGGTAGTTAATTACAAACTCTGACAAGCCCGACACCCTGCCAGGCAATGCCAGAGTGAAGATCAAGAAGATCAAAGTGTCGCTGTATTGAGCATCTTGGCTAGGACTAGTCGCGTCAAGTCATGCAGGCATTCAAGCGTGCCGATGTCGCGGGTGGCAATCGACTCATGTTCAGGGAATCGCTGCGGGTTACAGTGGCTACGCAAAATATCGAGCGCCACAGCATCTTCGGCATCACGCTTGTTGTATTGAAACACTTGTGGCGCATCTTCAGGTGCATGTCCGCACTCGTCGAGTAGCGCAGCGGTAGTTCGCAAAGCGTCGATGTTTGCTAATAGTGAGTCAAGCGATGAGTCGATGACATGCACATAGCCATCCAACCCCTGTAGGACAACATCGTAAGTGTCGCGGTAACACTCACTCGGTAAAGTGAACAGATGCACATTGATGCGAAAGCCAGCCACCGTCGGTTCTTTCAAGCTCAACGGCAAGAAATCAAACGCTGGATTATACGCCTCTGCTTCCAGCATGAACAGGTCGGAGCTGATTTGCGGTGAGGTATGGCGAAATAATGACCGTAAGCTTTCGCTACGCCCCGATCGGTTAGCACCAAAGTAAAAAAACTTTAGACCGATCTCCTTATCCTTGCGATTGACGTAAGCCATCCCTACACCAGACGATATGGTTTATCGTAGCATGCTCCGATAAAAAAAGAAGCAAAGCACTTTGCTCATCTTGGCATTTGGCACTGGTCAGCATCATATCCGAGTGGGATAGCGCTGAATCGGCAGGATAACCTTTGTCAGCCGCCAAAATACGAAATTTTTTGGTTCAAGGATAAACCGCACACTGCGACGATAGGTAATCGTAATCATGAACTTCCCAACTCCAGACCAGTGAGCATCGATGTCGCCGAGCAATTGTTGCGGGACTCTAGCGTTAGGTTCATCGTTTGCTTCTTTCATCCTCTCCATGAAGGCGACTAATGCGTCAGATGTAACTGCTAAATCGATCATCTCTGACACTTTCATCGCTTCGTGGCGGTATTCAGACTTGATCATGTAGAGAACAAGTTCCTGTAGGTTTCTTGGCATATCCTTGTCAAGATAATGCTCAAGCTGCGGTCGAATGCTTGCCCGCACCGATTCAAAGTCAACATACTCGGCAATCAATGCACCGTCGTATGCTTTGGTGGCATCGAGCAGACGTTTAGTTACCAAGTAAGGAGCGAGATAAACATACGCACCGATAAGAGCCAGAAAAAATAAGAATCGCATCATGATGGCTATAATCTCCTTGCGCTAATCATAAGCATAACTAACTGAAAGCACTAACCTAATAATTTTTTTGGCAACCTCATTAATCTTCTCTTATGAGTAAGACGATACCACAGACATGAATATGTTTGGAGGTTAGAGATAATGAACGGGATGAATTTAGTAATAGCGGTGGCATTTACGTTTGGCAGCATGGGCATTCTGTCAGCGAAATCTTTACCTGGTGATAATCGCACTGTCGGTAAACGTTATTCAAAAACACTTGATAAGTATCTACAGCAACGACAACTGCAGTTTGCTGTGCCTTGGCAACGCCAGTTTGTTGATCAAATGCTTGAACGTATCGACGAGTTGCCGTTCAACAAAATAGCCGAGAACCCTGCTACAATGCAGAAGATGACCAGAGCTGGGACGCGTTTGCTTTCCAATCGCGCATTGATTGACACCTTTGCAAAAGCCGAGGGTCTTGATTTTGTATCATTGATGGCACGCATCGCAGGAATTATCTCCGATGCCGAAAAACTGCGCTTTATCAAAGACTCGCAAGAAATCCAAAAAACTAGGGAACGACTGTTCGCTAATGCTAACAAGCTTTTGCATGACCAAGCCTTACAACGTGCAGCTCGTAAAGCATTAATCGAGCATGGGGCGTTTTTAGCACAGGTTATCAAAGAAGAAGGGTTGATTACTGGAACTCTCGGTCAAAAAGAATTCCTTGCCGAGTTGAACAAGTATGAAGAAGGTATTTTGATCAGTAAGATAATTCATATCCCAACAGCATTGAAGACTTTAGAGACCGCGGTCGTGCGCTCCCTATCTGACAAGCAGTTGCTAGCAAAACTCTTCGACCCCAAAACTGTGGTTAGTGTCTCCAATCTTGCGATGAATACACAAGAACTGCTGCGGCAAGTAAGCACCGCAGACAGAAGTGTCAGTGTCGATTCGCTAAATCTGATGACTTTACAGGTAATGAATGGAGTCGTAGAAAACGGCGAGTTGTTAGGGATGATATTAGATGCGGTAAATGTCTTGCCTGAAGACATCGACCCCACTATCCTGCGCAACAAGTGTCAACGCCATGGCTTCGCTGATCGCGATGTTCGTCTTGAAGACTACTTCGCACAAAAGTAAAAGTAGCTTATCCCTTGAGCACGGAGGCTACATTGAGGCTTCCGTGCCCCATCAACCAAACAAATTCATTATGATGAACGCAAAGCTGGATTTATCTCCACCTGCAGCTCGGTCGCCAGAGTCTTGAGCAGACCCATGACGGGAGTTACTATTAACTTGGGGTTATCATCAAGATTAGCATGAACGATAAATATATCATCCCAATACTTGGTAAGCATCCGCTCTTCCTTGCCCCAAACATACTCGCTGATGCTAGCGGCAGTTATGACGGCGATAGCGATTGCTGCAGCACTGGTGTTGGCATTGACCGCACTTGGTTTGATTTGCAAAATCTTGGCAAGTTTAGCAATGTGCTTGATGCTCACTAGTCCCACCGCAGTCAAAGCTGCTGCCCCAGCTATACTTGCCGATAACTTTAAGGCACTGCGCAAACGTAGTTTATTTCTTAAGCTTGGGTCTTCTAACGCCTCAAAATAATAAGGGCTCTGGTCGTGCGGATGCTGTAAAGCATTGATGCATCGACGATTAGGGTCGCAAGCGGCAAGCATCAGTTTAGTTTTGTCATCAGCTTCAACTAGCACCATACCAAGAGTTAACTTACCATCGGCAACGGCTTGCACTCTGCTATCGTTGGTGAGATTTGTTGAACGACCACAAGCAAATAGCAACAGGGCTGTGAGTGCGGTGATGAAAATTGCCTTTGAATTCATGATAACTACACCTGATAATCTAAAAACTCCCATGATTTTAATCAATTGCTTGGTAATTTAGAAAACATTTTAAAAACTTTTAAGAATTGCAGACATCTGTGCCGATGAGCTGAATGATTTGGCAGGGATGCCAAGTTTTTGCAAATTAATAAGAGGATGCTAATGAGAACCTTCTTATCATCGACGGCACTGACCACAATTGCGAGATGGTTTGCAATACTGCTAATGGCAAGTTGTCTGAAGCCAGCACCTACTACATTTATCGGTGATGAAGATGGCGGTAAAACACCAACGGATAGAATTCCCAATATATTGAAGCAGGATTTGAGCAACACAAATATCATTAATCCAACAGGTTTGCAGCTAGAAGTCGAGGTAGTATCTGGCAATGAGCATACAAAGAAGAACGGTGCTCATTTTATTGCAGTTACCGCTGATAAAGGTATCCCTGAATGGTTGGTGATTGCGACCAAAAAAGATGCTAGCAATATAAATTTTCGTGGGGTGCTCATGGATGGCACTCCGTATCTAGAGGGGAAGTTGTCGGCGGTATCTGAAGCGCATGGCATGGGAATAGCTGCCAGGTATCGATATAAAGCTACGTATGACGAGACCAAACAGCTGAACTATACCCAACAAGTTATCGTCAAGGTGCGTGATACGGCATACTGCAGGGGTTTAGTCCAAAAAATGCAGATGGACGGTGAACTCACCGATGATGAAAAAGTAAATGGCATTATGCCTACTGTAACTGCTGATACAACAACTGAAGACTGCGAAAACCCAAGTTATACGTTTAACTTTGACCAGACGGTTGCAATCAACTTGGCAATCCTCAATGACGAAACCACCCATATTCAGCAACAATTAATAGATAGAGATGCAAAGATAAGAAACCACTGCATGAAAATGCTTCTTGCATCGAGAGCAATGCAAGCGGCAGGCAGCTTTGGAGCATTCGACATCGCAACAGTGGATAAGACAAATAAAGATGGCAATACGATTAAAGACAGCGAAGGCAATGCTGAACAGGTAGCGGACTGGAAGAATTGGGGCAATATCTTGAAATGGGGTGTGCAAGCAGCATATCAGATCTATAGCATTTACACATCTGTGCAATTACACAAAGAGGTGGGAGGAGATATTGATTGCGGTCAGTACGGCCTAGATCCACAACAGACTCAATTAGTAAACGATAATGCTGGCAAGGTAAGAAGAAGATGAGCGAGTAGCTGTTCGTTCTACGCCTAACGGCGACTGTGTGCTCGTCATGGTGCATGTGCCTCTTGGCACACGCACCAAGACGATAAAAACCCCCCCGCCGGGGTTGTTTGATAAATAATT
>JAPPIL010000058.1 GCA_028877195.1 Pseudomonadota bacterium | reverse complement strand
AACTTGAGCAGACCATCCTGTAAGTCTTTGCCATCACCGAGATGCTCTTTGGCATAGCGGTCAGCGGCAAACTCGTTGCGTCGTGAGATGTAGTTGCCGATTGGGGTGATGAGAAAATCAACCAACCCTAACCACATGTAAAACACCAACAGCGCCCCATAGATTGATACCGATGACAGCGATAAGGCTTGATAAAATCCTGCGTGAGCGACGACAAAGCTCAACAAGTAGAACATCAACCCTGCGGTGATAACACCCTGCACTAATCCCCAACGTGTGTGGTTAAGTTTGTAATGTCCGATTTCATGTGCGAGCACTGCGACTGCTTCCTTGGTCGTTAGAGCCGAGACCAGAGTATCAAACAACACAATACGCTTTTCACCAAAGATGCCAGTAAAATAAGCGTTGCCGTGCGTCGTGCGCTTCGACGCGTCCATAATATAGATTTTGCTGGTCTTGAACCCAACCTTATCAGCAAACTTAAAAATGTTGGACTTTAGGTCGCCGTCAGCGATTTCAGTAAATTTATTGAAGATAGGCGCAAGCACCGTCGGGTAAATCCAAGTTGTAAACAGCATAAACCCAACCATGAATAACCAACCATACAGCCACCAGTATGAGCCAGTATGCTTGATTATCAACATCAATGCACTCAACACCACTCCACCGAAAATCGCAGTGATGATGATACCCTTGACTAGATCAAGAAAAAAACTTCGCTTCGTCTCACGGTTAAATCCATGTCGCTCCTCAATGACAAAGGCTTGGTAGTATTTAAACGGTAAACTTATCGCCATCACGATAAGAGCAAGGACAGCAAAGAACAGTAGCCCAATGACCAGCTCGTTAGTAGAACCAAACCAAGCAACAGCTTGGGATTTAGCAAACGACTCTAGATAACCAATACCCCCAAACGCGATGAAAACTAAAGCTACGATGTCTGTTAGCCAGCTCGATACAGTAGCAAGCTGCTGTTTATCACGGCTGTAGGCAAGCGACTTGTTCATGTCATCAGCAGTAATGTTGAGCGTGGTTTTTGCTCCGTCTTGATTAGCATGGTTTTCATAGTAGCGGCGATTGAGGGACTGAAGCACCTGCTCACCCACCCGTTTCAAAATTCGCAACCCTATAAACAATATCAATAAGTTATGCATGTCATTATCCTTACAGTTAAACTTGCTTGAACTCTAACTAGTTCGCACTCATAAGCTCATTCGGGCAAACATGGTGCGATATTTTCAACTTATGCCTCGAACTAACCGATATTACACCGAAAGCCTGTGCACTTAAACGGGGATTTAAAATTACCATTTTACCATCATTACTATGGGTGAGATTTGCTGTCGCCATGAGCATAATCGTGGCTCTACTGCATGTCGCTTGTTTAGAGCAAAAGGGCGAAGCTTTAGAAGAACACACGGTGGAGGTCGTGAGTCTCGGTTCATACACTATTGCTAAGCAAATCAGAGAACTAGATCATGATTATCAAGTGCTTTCATCGCAATCAGATGGTGGTTATCTGCTCAATAGCACCAGTGGTGAATGGATAGATGTAAGCTCGGCGGGAAAATTGTTTACGTATAGTCAACCCCCTGAATTGCTTGATAAGTCTGGCACTGCGATGGGTGCATCACCAGATAGAAAGGTTTATCAACTCGGTGATGCGGCTTGGGTAACGAATAAAGCAAAGATTGAGCGTTATACCGCGAGGAGTGGTGCGGGAAGTGAACGCAAATATCAGTTGATGAATGAGCTAGATGATAGCGACACGATACTAAAAAAGTTGTTTTGGCTATCACCGCAACGCTTGGTTGGATTTGGTGAATTTAAAACTAAATCATGCACAACTGAGTCAGCCTGTTTGAAAAAAGGCGTGCTAATCTTTGAGATAAAAGCGGACAATGAGATCGCAACCATCACCATTCCCATTAAAGCAGATAGCCATGGGCTAGACGAGGCAACGGTAATCGGGGGGTTCAGTGCTACTGCTAGTGCCGATAGCAAAGATCTTTGGTTGTGGAATTCGGCAGGTGAGCTACTGTATCTGCATGAAACAAAAGACGGTTGGGCAACCCGCAAGTATCGACTTGAATTTTCCAATCCCAATGCTGACATAGTTGAATTTGATTTTGATATTGAGGTATCGCCAGACGATGGTTACTTGCTGCCGCCCAAAGGGATCGCAGTTATCGCCAGAAACGCAGCAGGCAAATTAGGTCTGTATACTGCCCTGCCCGATTAGCATGTTTCATGATACGCTTTAAGTAGTGTGTAAGTTTCAAAGTGGGTGTCTTGCGTTGAAAAAAGCCGTCGTGTTGATGTCGGTATGTGTGTTTGGTTGGGTGGCATGTATAATTCAGCCAAGTGCCCCGAAAGCCCCAAATATAGCCGAAGCGCAAGAGCAGTCCGAGATTTATTACGACATCTGGGATCGCGACTTTGAACTAAACCTATCTAATTTGCCTAATAGCGGACAGGCGAGCCATACACCTTACAGTGGTTTTTGGTATCCAGAGAATAAGGGCGGCACAAACATCGCCATAACAGGTGAATCGGTGCTAACAAAGTACGACCGTGCGTTCAACGGGGCGGGCTTCCCCGCAGTGCAGTGGGAAGTAAAGCATCACAATGATAAAACTCGCAACTGGGTCGGGCATTGTAATGGCTTTGCATCGGCGGCACAGCGTCATGTTGAGCCGCGTCAAAGCGTCGTGCGCAATGGAGTTA
Source organism: Pseudomonadota bacterium (assembly GCA_028877195.1). GTDB lineage: Bacteria > Bdellovibrionota_B > Oligoflexia > Oligoflexales > JAPPIL01 > JAPPIL01. Next base: position 5,604 of record JAPPIL010000058.1, on the reverse strand, counting down.
CTTTCACTGCCGCAGATGTCAAAGCTTTGCTCGCTGAAATTTACCAGCATGCCCAGATAAAAATTTTGGGTGGGCGACGCTGTAATAGCGTGCACATTAGCGAGACAACCTATGAGAATGTGGGCGGGGCATACTGTCCGCAAGGCTATATGCCTTATACTATCACTGAAGCTTCGGGGATACAGCGACTCAAATGCATCGCCAATAAGCCTAACCGTATGGCTAACGAAGTGTTGAGTGCGTGCGAGGATGTGAATGCTGGAACTTTCCATTTAGCATTGACAAATTGGATCGGTCGTCGCCAGCAGTCGGTTATCTTTGACAAGGAGGCTTACAATCAGGTTTGGAACTATCCAATTTACAGTTATCGCATAACGGAAAGCCGATACTTGAGTCGTCAACAAGCATTGGCGATGGTGTTGCCATGGTCGGGGCAGAGTCAAGATTATCCGTTCAATCGGGCGGCAACTCGCTTTTACTTTGTGCGTATGGACATGCATTACGCTGATGTGCACGATGATTATGAACGCATCGGTCAGACCAAATTGGCAAAAGAAACTTACACCTACATACTAGAGCTTGATGATTTCGGTAAAATTATCGGCGGTGAATGGACGGCACAAAGCTACGACTCACATCCCGATTTTCTTTGGGTTGCGATTGCTCCGATACCAACGATGCGTGAAGACGAGGCTCGCACCGCACTTGGTATCAGCAATCCGACTGCCCTTTACCAGTATATGCGCAACAAGTCTAACCCCTATATCAGTATCGACGAGGTGTTGAGCATGTGGGCTGAGTCAGCTGGTTTACCCAAAGATACGCGCCCTCCAATGCTTGTTAGTTCAATTGCTGGAGCATGGGGACAGTTCCCTTTCTTTAGTGTGATGCTTGATGGCGATACACGTGGCTTGGTGTTTTTGGGCAAGAAGGTGCATCTTGATGTGGTGTTTAGCAACGAGTCGATGAAGCGGGATTTACAGGTTAGGTTGAATGGTAAGAATGCAAAGTTAAACTACGAGTCGGAAGCCGAACTAGGCTACATCATTGCCCCACACGCAGGCGTGAACAGTCTTGTCGTTGATATGGACGGTGGCAAGAGTGAGAAGATAAAATTCTTTGCGATTCCCCTGTAGCACGCTACTATTAGTCAGTAGTTAGTCAGCATTGACCCCGTAGCTCATTAGGATAGAGCGGGACTTTCCTAAAGTCTAGGTAGCAGGTTCAAATCCTGTCGGGGTCGCTTTGTGTGCGCAAAATTCAAGTTATCTTGTCGATCTTTAACATATTGGTGGGACACATCAGCGAAATGGGGATACCACCCGTGATAATGATCGTATCGCCAGCTTTGACATAGCCAGCCTGCTTGAGCGATAACGGCAAGTCTTGGAGCAGCTTGTCAGTCTTGTAAAATAGTGGATTGTGCAGGCTATACACTCCCCAAATCATATTCAAACGATTGACGACATCAAAGCGGGGACTGATCGCGATAATCGGGGCACTCGGCCGCCACTTGGCGATGGACGCGGCGATTGAGCCAGTTAACGATAAGCAGACGATAGCCGCAGCCCTCAGAGATTCACATGCTTCGCAGGCAGTGATGGCAACCGACTCATGCACCTCAAGCTCTTTGAGGTTTTCCATGCGACGACGACGAAACGTGTTGCGAAAAGTTTTTCGATGCGTAAGCGTCCACTTCTCAACTTCTTCAATAATACTAACCATCTTACGCACCGCTAAAACGGGATGCTTACCTGAAGCAGTCTCGGCTGACATCATCAAACAATCAGCCGATTCAAGCACCGCGTTAGCAACGTCATTGATCTCGGATACCGAAGCACTAGGGCTTTCGATCATCGATTCCAACATCTGGGTAGCCACGATAATCGGTCGTCCATATACCGCTCCAGCTTCCATAATCTTGCGCTGAAAGCTCGGCACTCTCTCCATCTGCGCTTCAACCCCAAGATCGCCGCGTGCGACCATCAATCCTTCACTGACCGCAGCAATTTCCATAATGTTTTGCACCGCCGCATGCTTCTCTACCTTGACGATGATCGGTGTATCTTCCCCCAAGTTAGTGATAATTTCCCGCACCTGCACGACATCATCAGCTGTTTGGACAAAAGACAAGGCAATGATGTCTACCTTTTGTGAAATGCCAAACAACAGGTCTTGTGAATCCTTGTCCGTCAATGCCGACAACGACAGACTGGTGTCAGGAAAATTCACCCCCTTGCGACTCTTCAATAAACCACCGTGAATAACTTCAACAACCACATGGTCATCATAGGAAGCATGTATCTTCGTTACGATCTTGCCATCATCCATCAGCACACGCTGACCTTTCAGCATGTCTTGGCATACTCCCGCATAATCAATTGGAATAATGTCGGGCTTGGTTTGCTTGCTCCCATAGATAAGCTTGTATTTGTCGCCAACCTGAAGTTGTAAGTCATCAATGAGATGCCCGCAGCGAATTTTTGGGCCTTGGAGGTCTTGGAGGATAGTGATGCCACGGTTGCATTGCTTGGCAACTTGGCGAATACGGGTGATTAGTTGTGCATGGGAGGCTTGATTGCCGTGGGAAAAGTTTAACCGCACGATGTCTAACCCAGACTCTAGCATTTCTTTCAGAGTTGCTTCTGAAGCTGAGGCAGGGCCGATCGTTGCGACCACCTTGCTGCGCCTGACCGCGGTGTGGTGGAAGAAGAATTTGCCATGTTGTTTGAACTTAATCATCCGAAATGCTTATATCATCCGCCTGTCTATATCTCTATGGTTGATGATTACGTTGGATTTTTTTTACCTTCCGAGCGATAATGAATTAAGTATAGTGGATTGGAAATGATATGGGTATCCCTAGTCTTACAGAACTGATGATCGTGCTTGGCATCGTTGTGCTGCTGTTTGGTGCGAAGCAATTGCCTAAACTTGGCGGTGCGGTCGGCGAAAGCATCAAAAATTTCAGAAAAGGCATCAAAGACCCAGACGACAAGAAATCACTACCTGATCGCGACCCTGATAGCGACAAGTAACACCGACGGTTAGTCGTCGTATTGGAGAGCATGCTCACAAGAACGAAAGCATTGGTTGATCGCTTTTTTGTGCTCAATGTCGGCTACGTCGGGCGATTGGCAATCTATCTCTACACGCAAGCACTAGAGTTTTTTTACCCCCTACGCATCAATCGCATCGTTGAACAGCTGGAGTCAGTGGGCTTTAAGTCTATCGGCATCATCCTGCTCACAGGCGTGTCGGTAGGTATGACTTTCGGCGTGCAGGTGGGGGCGATCTACAGCATCTTTGGGGTCGAGAGTCTGATCGGGAGCACGACAGGGTTGGCGTTGGCGGTAGAAATTGCCCCGTTGACGACGGCGTTTTTAGTTGCGGGTTATTATGGGTCATCGACCACTGCTGAATTAGCGGCGATGAAAATCAGCGAACAGCTTGATGCGATGGAAGCGATGGGCGTAAGTCTATTGAACTACTTTGTCAAACCGACCGTCATCGCAACGGTGCTAGCGATGCCGATGCTTTATTTTTATTTTATGCTGATGGGGTTTCTCGGTGCATACATCGTTGGTGTCGAGATGTTTGATATTTCCTTTGGCAATTTTTACGTTTGGTTGAAACGCTACGTTTGGGTTGAGGATATTGTCAAAGGGGCAGTGAAGAGCACGGTCTTCGGGCTAGTTGTCGCACTGGTCTCTTGTAGTTTTGGTTTGCGGGCGACTGGTGGGGCAAGGGGAATCGGCTTGACTACTTCCAACAGCGTTGTTGTCAATTTGCTGGCAATTTTAGTTGCTGATGTCTTCATCACTTATTTTCAAATGAAACGTGCGGGTCTGTAATTGATTGTCTTTGAGCAGGTGAGCAAACGATTCGGTGATTTACAAGTTCTCGACGGAGTTGATCTGCATATACCTGCCAATAAAATCACATTTCTTATCGGTCGTTCAGGTGAAGGCAAGTCCGTTACAATCAAGCACATGATCGGCTTGATGAAACCCGACAGTGGCGAGATTTATGTTGATGGCAAGCGTTTATCAGCATTACAAAGCGACAAGGAATTGCGTGAGCATCGCAAAAAATTCGGACTTTTGTTTCAGCATTCAGCATTGTTTGACAACATGGACGTGCTGAACAATGTCTGTTTCCCAATCCGAGAGCTTGAACCTGACTTGCCTGATACAATCGTTGAGCAGCGAGCAATCGATTGCCTGTCAAAGGTAGAAATGAACAAGATGCTTGATCGCTTTCCCAACGAGTTGTCAACAGGCGAAAAGAAACGCGCTGGTTTAGCAAGAGCGCTGGCAAGCGAGCCAAAGATACTCCTGTATGACGAGCCAACCACAGGCATTGATCCACTGCTTTGTGAGACGGTCGATCGTCTGATCGTCAAGATCAATAACGACTCCCCTTCCGTCAGCTCGGTCGTAATTTCCCATGACATCAAAGCCGCTCTCGCAATCGCTGAAAAAATTATCATGCTTCATCACGGCAAGGTAATCCTAGCAGGGGATGCCGAGACGTTTCGCCGTAGCGATAATCCAGTCGTGCGTCAGTTTCTATCAGGCAAGATTAGCCAAGCATCTGCATTTTAGATAGAAATTATTAAGATAATTCGTATACTCCTGTCTCCGAAGCGTAAACTTTCTAAATCAAAAACCTATACTTCCGAATTAGCTAATAGATATTTTGGGAAGATATGAAGATACGCGCTAACGAGTTCAAAGTAGGTATATTCGTCATCTTTGCGCTGGCGGTGCTGGTGGCGATTGTGCGTTTCTTAAGTCCAGAGACGTTTCGTAGCAGTTCATACAAACGTTATCATTTCATCGCTGCCAATGCTGAAGGGGTGGTTGATAAGACGCATGTGCGCACCAACGGGGTTACGGTTGGCAAGGTGCTGGCATTAGAATTGCTGGATAATGAGACGAAGATTACCTTTGGTGTTGAGGAGGATATCTTTATCCCGATTGGTTCAGAGGTGGAAATCAGGAGCAGGGGGCTGTTGGGTGATAAGTTTATTGAGGTGCTGCGTTCCGATAGTAAGGAAGAGGCCGAGATAGGCAGTCAGTTAAGCATGTCTAGTTCGGGGCTGGATATGGACAAGATGATGACGATGGCGAGCGACATTGCTACGGATGTCAAGCGTATCACGAGTGTCTTGGCGGATGGGTTTGATACACCTGCGGGCGAGCAGGGGGTTGATAATTTGATCAAGGACTTGGCTATCACGTTGAGTGAATTGAAGATGATGATCAAGGATAACCGTGTGCGGGTGGGTGGAACGCTAACGCATTTGGAGCGGGCATCACGCAACATCGCTGATGTTATGGAGAAGCATGGCAGTAAGTTTGATGTCATCATCACCGACCTTGAGCAGGTGAGTGGAGCGTTGCGCACGGTGTTTGACAACAAGTCTGGTAGCGACATCGTTGGGATTATGTCAGGCATTGATGCGGCGGTGGAAGATATAAAGCATACGACCAGCAACATCCGTCTTGTTTCCGAGCAGATTCAAAGTGGCAAGGGTTCTTTCGGGCGTTTGCTGGGCGATGATGGGGTAATCAACAAAGTTGAGGAAACGATTGATAG
>JAPPIL010000199.1:448-8346 GCA_028877195.1 Pseudomonadota bacterium | reverse complement strand
TGTTTCCGACTCAAACCAGCATATGTCTTAAGACGATAGGGAGAGAGGTGCGGAGGGGGGAAAGCCCTCCGCATAAAAAAAAATAGGCGTTGCTTATGCAACAAAGCCACCATGTCCACTGTTTTTTAAAGTGGTGGGCTTAAGGCTTTTAACTTGACGGTGATGGATGCCGCGATCGGGTCGATGCTATCTTTAAGTTCAGTGATGCGTTTATCAAAGACACTCGTATCACAACGCATTTGACTGTTGCTCAAACTTGAAAATAATTTGTCAGTCAGCTTTATGGTCGCAGCACCTGTTTGGAAAGCAGCCGTCCCACCTGATAAGATAGCCGCGGTCGTCGTGGCCGTGGCAGTTATCACGATTTTACTGATACCAGCAAGCCTTGCTCTGAATACATTGCGACGCGCTTCATTTGTTTCGCACTGCTCAAGAAAGTTTCCCTTGTTGATAATAACCCCAGAGAGGCGTGCGAAACGTGCTTGCAGTTTGTTGCGTAGAGCAGCAAGATCAAGACGCAGTTGCCATTGCTCTTGCTCAAACGTATCGGTGTATTTAACCACTTCAGTCTTGTGATAAATGTAATGGCAATAACGGCGCTTGCCATACTGGGAACGAGCTGGCACCAGGCAGGCGCGCAACAAGTAAAAATACTCACCACTAGGGGCGGTTATATCTTCAAACACCTTCTGCTGATGCCGTTCACCGAGAAAAATACAACCACTGGCGTTAGCTTTACCCCATGCATATAAGTGCGCCGATACCGCCTTGGATTTGGTATAGTTCGCAGTCAGCGGGTCATTGCCATACTGATCCTTGATTTTCTCAAAGAGACTGCTATGACAACGCTGCACTTGATACTGATGGTTAGGGTGATGCTCATCAAACATAACACCGATCTTTGGCACGGTTTGTTCGGTGCTTGCAAACTTCTCCACATACGGCTGTGGGCTGACGCTAAAAATAAGTTCGTAAGGGTTATACCTACGAGTGTCTTGCTTTGCCTCCGCATCAGACTTATCCAACGACACCATCTGTTGTTGGCAAGCAAACATACAGCTCGCTAACAACGCTAATAATACCGCCAAAAATCGCATAGGCATAGTCTGCTTGCGCAGCAAGCGTGAGCAAATATGAACTAACCGTCGCAATTGCCCCCCTGATTTTGTTGCGCTTGTTGCTTTTGATTATTAGCGATGAAGCAGGCATTCATGAACCAATCTCTATATTGGTTGTTTACCTGCAAGTATTCAGTTAGCTTTTCATCGTATTGCCGCAGCAGATCAAGATAGAGATAGGCGGGGCCTGCTGCTATTTTAGTTGTAATATCACCACCACCATCACTATTAAAACCCATTTCCTTGACAATCGCGGCGATAGCATTGGTTGCTTCTGGGCAGGATTTGCGTGGGTAATCTTTCGCTGATCTCACCACATCAGCAAACGCCGCCCCCAGTGCCTTACCTGCGTCTGCCCCGACCCCCATGTTCTTAAAATCTGTCTTGCCAAACGTATAAATCGATGCTCCGATACCAACCCCGATACCGAGCAAAGTGGCGACACTTTCACGCACATTTTTATCATGAGCGTTCTTGATGTTGCGCCGCCGACAGGTTTCTAACCCATCATGGATCTGAACAGCTAGTTCATGTCCGCGCTTGGTCTTATAGTCTAGTTGAGCACCGATTTTTTCCAGGTCAGCGATAATTGTATTTCTGTTGGCATTCCTGTTGTTGTCAAAGATTAGTTTTACATCTTCGGTATACCTAAAGCTGGGTGAGCATTGTTGATTGATTGACTCTCGCTCATCAAGACGATCTGGATTCACACAGACACGAGCTATGTAGTAGACTGTTTGATTGTGAGGGGCGGTCAAGTCGATAAAACTATCGCCAGCTGTTATCTTATGCACCGCAACGATGTCGCCGCCATCAGTAGTTGCCTCACCAATTTGTGTGCAGCCATTAGTTAGCTCATTCCAACAATTATTGAGTTGTGCAGACGTTAGATGTGAATGGTCGGTCTCACTAGCAAGTATATTGTTAATCTCTTCTATCGTATCGCCACCGCCGTCAGCCAAACCTTTACCAAACAAACAGGTATTACTCTTCCGTGCAATGTCGCAGCGAGCAATCTCAAGGTAATCACGGTCATCATCAGCGTGAAAGAAAAGGCGAATATACTGCCCATATTCATCTGTTTGCACCCCAGCTTGGATAAAACTAAATGTTAGCTTGCTTGTTAGTTTTTTCGCCGACTTGTTGACAAAGCCATTATTCCGCAAGAGAAAGTTGTATACATCAGCATAGGAAAGCGATCCTTGCGTATCAGCAGAGGCATAGTTTTCCTCAACGCTTCTTTCTTTGCAGCCACCAAAGAGCGGCAGTATGGCTACGATGTAAGAAAGCCTGCTCATTTGCTACTGCATAAGTTATTTTTAAGGCGATACTCACGCCACCTCTTGTTGCCCTTAAGTCCAAAATCGGTGAACGCAGACGAAGTGTTGGTTAAGATAAACAACGATGGCAACACCCCATAGTCGTTTGGTTCATCGCCAGCTGCTTGCTGTTTATAGATAACTTGTTTGGGATTGTTTGAATCACCCTCCTTGCCAATGGATAGCTGCAGACGACGTATACTCAAGACCCTGCGTTCAATCTGTAAATTATTGATATTGATGTCCTTGCCCTGTCCCCAAAAATCGTCCCTAAAGATTGTTTGACTAGTAAGAGTTTGGAAAAAATTATCGGCGAAGTTGCGTGCTAGATGCACGTAAGTTAAGTCTCGCAAGCTGAAGTTTTTGGTAAATTTAGGATCAACGGTAAACGTTTGCGTAAACGTGCCGTCATCTTTGACATCATCACCTTCACCCTCAACATCACCAAGATAAGCAAGGGCATCCGCGTAGCCAAAGCCGATAAACAGCTGTGAGGTATCTATCTTGCTGGTGTCATCAAGATTGTCTGAAACTTGTCCCCTTGCTTCTTTCTCGCTATAGAATCGCCCCGCAATACCTACGAGAACTTGCCCATCAACTTCGACATTGATGCCATCCACTAATTCACGGTCATAGAAACAACCGATCTGGAAGTTTGCGTTGTAGTTATCTATAGCGCTGCTATTACTGATGAAAGTATCTAGCTGTTGGGCGAGATAAGTGCGTTTCTCCTGTAGCACTTCTGGTTCATAGTCGGCACTGAAGTCAAACTTTAGTCGGTCTGCATCTAACACTAGCGTATCGACTTTTTCTTTGGCTTCTTTGATGAGGTCGTTGACATCGATCGGGTCGCAGGTATGGCGTGAGTCTGTGCGTAATTCTGGTAAGGACTTGTCCCAGACATTAGCAGGCAACTTGTCTGCAAGCTCATCGACTGTCTCTACCAGTTCAGGTGGCATAACGGTAATGCCTGTAATCCTTTTGTCTTTGCAGGCAATTATCTTGCGCTCGGCATTGCTGCCGATAGGTTTGCCTTTACTGGCATACTTATCCCAAATCTCACGCCCAAAATCCGAACCATCGTGGTTGGCATTGCTCCAGCCATCACAATTAGCAGAGTGGTAGTGCAGCACCCAATGCGGGTTGTTGCGGAAGGAGGGCACGCTATAAATCGGCGTTATCCCTGATAGAGTAGCCAGAGGGTTTTCAGCTGGTAGCGATGAGTAAATCAAATACTTGCGACTATCATTAGGGTATTGGGCATAGATGTCAACACCGTCAATGATGACCGTCTGTCCCTCGATGTAGTAGGTGTCTTCGTCGTATACAGTGTGGTCTTTCTTACACCAACCTGTTCCCCAAAGAGCACGCTCTGTACAGTATCCTTGCCCGTACGGATAATCTACTTCATCATAGGTGGATGCATTTAGTCTCTTAAAGGTAATTTGAGCTATATCGCCCATACTGTTAAGGCGCGGCTCGGCAAAATCAGAGGCATATACTGTCGCACCGCCGTCGATGATTTCTGCGGTTTGATCTTTCTGATTAGCTAAACCAAGTTTAAGCTCAACTTCAGGAAAGTCTTGCGCTTGGCGTTGAAAGCCTGCCCTTGCTCGCAGGTGCACCTCAAGGCGTTTGAGTTTACGGCGCTGAAAACAAGTGCTGTCTTCATAATCAAGCAAGGCTTGCCAAAGGGTTTTATTGATCGCAATCGCCTCATGGTATGAATCAAGGATCTCGGCGATCGCCTCAAGGTTATCAGCTGGTGCTACTACTCCTTCTTCAATCCCATCAGCATCGGAGTTGCGATACTCGGCTGCAATCAATTCAAAGGCATGCTTTTCACTTTCGGAAAGCAAACCATCGCGCAAGTCCGTATGCATCGCATTTTTGTCCAACGTCCAATTCTCTGGCACTCGGACGCTATCTTCTGTGCTCGGTGAGCATGACAACAGCACGATAGTCAGTGCTACCCTAATCGCAACCATAGAGATGCTCCGTAGTTGAAGTATTCTGCAAACTTTCACATTCGGTTTTTAAAGTGTCGCCTAAATAAGCTTTGATGATGGTTGAATTTAGACGTTCAGCATACTTGTCTTTGAATAGCTCATCGCAATTAGCTTGTAACTCATTGCGAATATCTTGGCGTTTCTTAACTATCTCGCAGTAGCAGGATTTTATGTTGTTGCTGTTCTTTTGATGGTAGACATAATAGCGACAGAAACGCACAAACTTATGCTCAAGGGTTGTCGAATAGTCTGAACAGTAGACCCTGCTGCTGTTCGAGAGCATGTCTCTGGTTATCTGATCCTCTGCTAAAGGCTGCTCACCATGCTGGGAGGTGCGAATACAGTTGTTTATGTCAATAATCATCTTTTCGTATTCTGCCTGCTCTATCTCTTCTTTTTTCAAGAGGGCATTGTATTCTTCTTCGGTCATCGCTTGTTTACAGGCGAGCACACAAGTGATGAGCATAGCTATGATGATAAAATTATGCATTGCCTTCATGCTATTCTTCCTCTTTGGCATAAGGGTCTTTGATGTTTTCGCTAAACAGTTCTTCTTTGATACGGATATTTATCGCTTGAAGATTTTTATTGAGAAGACTGCGGCGCTTATCGTAAGAATTAATTTTAAGCAGATGTTTGTAGCAGGTTGGGCACTTACATATATCGTCGTAAACAGGCTCACTACTCAAGTAATGTAGAGACATTTGCACTGCTGTGGCTGTGCTGCGACTGTTCAAATGTGATTTTGGCAAAGGGATCATCGCAATGCCAGTATCAGCTATATTATTGATGTCGTAGTCGGTTAACTCCTTATCGGAGTTGTAGTAGTCGAGCAGTGTCTCGATATTTTCTGATGCGCAATTGATGTAGCCTTGATTACCAGCAGTTCGCTTGTCTGACTCACTCACTCCCTCCTCACCTAGAATTTCAGCCACTCTTTGCGTATACTGCGCTTCAGCAGTTTCTTGAGCTTGATGACAGTCAGGGGCAGTGGCGATAGCACTAAAGGGAGCGGCTGCTAAAACTTGCCAAAAATCAGGTGCACTAACCATATCCTTGACGGTTTCCCAAAGAGTTTTATTTGCATTGGCTTCCATTTCGGCTTCCATTTTTTTTATTCTTTCCTGATGACAGTCAAACTCTTTTTTTTCAGCTTCAAAATACTGGTCATCAAGCACTTGTCTTGCGGCATTCATTCGCTCATTATAGGTCATGTCGGCAGTGATTAGCGCTTCTTTCATACCCTTCTGTGCTTCACGTGCGATCTCCCTTGACAGTTCCTCTAACTCCTTAATTATCGCTTCCCGATCATCAAACAAGGAAGTGTCAATGTATTTGATGCTTTCGCCTTTAGTATAAGGTGAGCTGGGATATGACTTGCCGCAAATTAGCATCGCACTCTCACCACAAGCTCGTTGCGCTAGATAACGGTTGTTAGTGGTGGCAGCATTAGAACTTTTGATCGCTTCATCGCCGCATTTGACCAGCGTTTCACTCTTGCCTTTACCGATCAGCAGGTAGTTTTCAAAGCATGGTCTAACGAAATAAATAAAGCTTGCTGCCATTTCAGAATTGGTGGTGATTGAGCGATCGATCAACCTCGTGCCTTCATTAGTTACTTTTTCTCGCACCCGTTTACATTCTTCATAACCACACGCAGTAGGTGTTGCTTCTCGCTTATCAAAATTACATGTTTTGGTTGTCGTAGCATTAGGCTTGGTGAGACAGCGTAGCACCTCAACCTTGTCGGCTTGTAATCTGTTCCAACTAACTTGGGTGAAGGCGCTATAACCGAACAGTGCTGTCGTCATCACCTTTACCTGTAAATCACCTTGCGGATGTTTGGGGTCGATGACCGTCGTAATACGACTCTCTTTCAGGCGTTGGAGGTAATCCTTCATTATCTTTTCCAATATCTTACGGCGTTCAGTGATAGCATCAGCAGCACTAGTCGCACTCTCCTCGTCGCCAGCAAACTTACATGCTAGCAGCGACAGTAAAACTAATGTCGGGATATGCTTGGACATTTTCCCTCACGCAAGACAACATCTATCGCACGACTTATCGGTTAATTTTTGCGGTTTTTTATATTTTAGTTAAAAATTTTTATGCCCGTGCCGATAGGCGAGACATGCGAAGGTGTTATGTATTGATGTTGATTATTTTATTTGGCGGAGAAGTGCGAGCCGAGTCATTAGATCTTGACCCAACCTCCAAGATTAATGCCTTGATTGAGTTGGAAGATAAGGTGAAGGAAGAGTCTGACCGCATGCTTCGCTATAAGCAGGCACTTAATTGTCTACGAGGGGTGCAAACGAGTAGTTTGAATCTCACTTGTTTTGAGCGCAATAAGCTAGGCATCAAGGTGTTCGGGAGTTGTAATGGTGGTGGTAGCTGCAAGGTGCAGGTAGATCTTGGGGCAGGAGATAATGACACTACTGATATAATTAAGGCTGGTAATAAGCCAGAGGATGATCTTATTACCGCTCTTGATCAACGTGGCACGTTCAATAAGTCTGAAACAAGCAACTGTGGAACGCTGATTAGTTTAAAAGTTACCAGCAGCAACAGTAGTGCCAAGATCAACAGGATAGAACTGTATAGGAAAGACAACGATGATGCGTGGCAGATTATTTTTGCGAGTGATGACGTTGCCAAAGGCGAAAAAATTTTTCACGACAATATAGTAGATAACGAAAAGTTCATAGCGGCGAAGTCGGGAGCATGTCAATGATTATGCGTTTGCTGATGCTATTATCGGCATTGTCGTCGGTGTCTATTTTTGCTGATGACAGTGGTGATACTTTGAAGGTTCTAGATGAGAAGTATCAAGCAATCCAGCGGCAACGTGATGAACTCAACGACCAGACCCCTGGGAAGATAACTACCGAAGTTAAATATCGCCATCATCATCAGGAGGGTTTCTTGCCACCGAATCAGGCAACGATAGATAGTATCTCAAACAGTTACATTGAGTGTGTGCAGGGGGACTTGAGTAGCGATGCGGTCTACGACTTCCCTTTGAAGGTTGGCTGGCTGTATAATGGCTTCAGCGAAGGAGGAGATACGACCAAGAAGTTTTTTGATACTGGCGTGCCCGAACATTGGGCGCTGCCAAATGTGTCCTGCAACTTCAAAAATGTTTTGGCAGCAGTTTCATGGTATCGGTCAGGCAAGAACGAGGCTTTCAAAAAAAACAAGGGTCTCCACAGCAAATTCAAAGACCATAAGCCACCGTTTTATAGTGGCAAAGACTACTTTAATTCTCAGCGACGTGGCGGTGTCTACTGTGATTGGGATGGTTGGCTGTATCCCAGTAGCAACATCAACTACGACCTTTTCATCGACACCGCAAACAATGATGAAATATTTACGTTGCTGAATGTTTACTGCCATCGGCATCAATATGTGCGCATGTTTTATTCTGCCCAACCCAAGCAAGGCACGTCGAT
>JAPPIL010000199.1:0-438 GCA_028877195.1 Pseudomonadota bacterium | reverse complement strand
ACAAGCCCTTCCACAATATCAAATCACCACCAACTGCGAAGAACAGCACTTACCCGAAAGTGTTATGTAATTGGCAAGGATGGTTGTATGGTTTTACCGATGGTAAAAGTTGGGAAGATAGCAATGAAAACAAGCGTTACGGCTATGAGAAGTATTTTGCCATCGATAACAAAAGTATAGGGGCAAAAGACAAGACGTGGTGGATGCGCGGGCGGGTCGTCAACCCCTTCTGTGCCGAGCAGGAAAATAGTAGCTATGGTGTCGTAACGGCGGTGCGGGCGTTTTGTTTTTACCCCATTCGTTCTCACACCTCCGATAAGATAAAGGACTTGAAGGAAAAACACTGTCGGGGTTTGTAGTTTTTTACGGAGATAGGGAGCGAGCGGCTTTGTTGCATAACTAACATCTCTTTTTAGTATGCGGAGGGCTTTCCCCCCT
>JAPPIL010000069.1 GCA_028877195.1 Pseudomonadota bacterium | reverse complement strand
GGTTTTGTGCCTCAATAACTTGGCTGCACGGAGCAAGATGGAAGAGGGGGGAGGTTCGGAGGGGGGAAAGCCCTCCGTAAGAAAAAAAGAGATGTTAGTTATGCAACAAAGCCCACTGCCCCCCCTTATAATTAAAAACATCAATAAACACCTATTCTTATACTTGTTAACATTATAAACTCATGCAAGTTTGGTATAATCACAAGCAAACTAAAGTTTTCATTAAAAACAAGGGAACTTCCTAATGAAATTAGACCTCTATCGCCAGCACATCTTGAAGCTCTCATCTCTCTATGCTCGTATCTTACAGGCGCAACAGTATGATGCGGTGGTGCTGTTTGCTGGTGCATCGGAAGTATACTTTGCGCAAGACATCGCCGTGCCGTTTCGGATGTTGCCGCACTTTGCCCGCTGGTGTCCGCTGCATTCAGAGGGGCATGTCTTGTTGGTTGACGATACGGGTGCGGCATGTCTCTACATTCATCAACAGCAGTCTATTTGGGTTGATAGTGAGGAACAGGACTTGTCATGGCAAGATTGTTTCAAGGTCATCGATCAAAAGGCAATGCTTGCTCGCATCAAGTCTGCGTCTAGTCTTGCTTATATCGGTAAGGACGCTGCCTGGTTGCCGACTGCCGCGGCGATAAATCCACCTGAACTATTGGCTAAACTGGACTTTAGTCGGCGCGTGAAAACCGCTTATGAAATTGACTGTATCACGACTGCGAATGCAACCGCGGCGCGTGGGCATCAGCGGTTGCGCACTTGCTTTGCGGCGGGCATGTCGGAATTTGAATCCCATCTTCAGTATCTGCAAGCGATCAGCCATGACGTGTTTGAACTTCCGTATCAGAATATCGTTGCGGGTGATGAAAAGTCAGCCATTCTACACTACCAGCATAAGCGTCGCGACAAGTGCGACTTTCGTCTCCTGTTAGCTGATTGTGGTGCTAATTATCTTAATTACTGTGCTGACATTACCCGCACCTATGTGCGAGCGGATGTTGAGCCGACTTTTGCTGCTCTGTTATCAGGTTTAGAGGTTGCTCAACAAAAACTGTGCCAGCAGGCAATTGCAGGTAAAAACTTTTATGATTTAAATTTTCAAGCGCATGAAGAAATAGCTGCTCTGCTTAAAGATACCGATGTGCTGCGTGTGAACGCAGAAGAAGCGATTGCCACAGGCTTAACGAAACTGTTCTTCCCGCATGGACTTGGGCACATGCTTGGGGTGCAGGTGCATGATGTCAATGGTGTTAACCCTGCGCCTGCGGTTGCACCGCAAAAGCCGATTTTGGAAATTTTTGCGAAGCTGCGTTTCCGTGAAGAGCTTGCCGTTGACGAAGTGATTACCATTGAACCTGGTATTTACTTTATTCCGATGCTGTTGGCTGAACATCGCCAAGACCAGCGCTTGAATTGGCGTTTGATCGACAGACTGCTGCCGCTCGGTGGCATGCGCATTGAAGATGATGTATTAGTCGCAACCGATGCAAGCGTTAACATCACGCGGAAGTTTTTAGGTAATGAGCCTATCGTGCAGGTAGAACAGGCAGGTGAGGTGAGTTGATGAAGGTGGCATGGATAATTACCATCATGGTCTTGGCTGTTGCTTGTGGGGGGAAGCAAGATTTAACAAGTGAAACAAAAGCAGTGCATGATGTTCAGCATGTTCTCGGTCTACAGGCAATGCAGGTAGTGGTCGATGGCAAACAGGTCGAGGCTTATCAGTTTCTTTTGTGCGACCGCAGTGCCATGCGTGAGCAGTTTGCTATGCATGAGCTGATGGCGACCTCACCAGTAGACCGAGGTGCTATAGATACAAGTCGATACGGGGAGATAGTGGACGGGTTATTGGGCGATAAGGAGATATGCTACAACCCTTTCGTTGCTAAAAATAGCGAAGGCAATGCCAGCAGTGCGGTGTTTATCACAATGCCTGATACCAAAAGTCTTGAGCGCAACAAGTTGTTGCGCAATGTCGCGAAAGCAGGCTTGGTAGCTGGAGGTGCTGTCGTTCTAACGGCAAGTGTCCTGTTAGGCATTAAGTCTTGGCGGCTGTTCATCAGGGCCGAGGAGTATATTAGATACTTCAATCGTGCTGCTAAAGCCGCAAAACGTGCAAAAGCCCTACAAAAACTTAACAGTGAACAGCAGCGGCGGCGGTTGTTGGAAAAGTTTAGTAAGGAAGACAGGCATCGCCTCAAGCGTATCGCTGCATGGTTGGCGGGCGGTGGCATCGTTGCCTCAACAATGCGTTGGTTTATTTTCGCTGATGGAGGCTTTCATCTTTATTTCAAGCTATTTGATTTGAACAAGAAATACTTTGATGACGGGCGCAAGGTTCTTTATACATGGGGGAGTGCGGAAGAAGCCTACTTAAACAACTATCAGCATCTGACCAACGATGAATGGCAGTATACGGCGAGAGAACATTCGGGGGTTTATCACTTATTGGTTGGCATAAAAAAAGACCTCGACTGTGAGTTTAGTGCTCGCTACAAGAAAGAAAATCCTCTTTTGCGTGATGAATAGCGCTGTTCGTGAATAATACTTGCTTAAATTTGTCGAGTAGTTCACTGTCTAATTTATGCTTATCCTGTTGCTTATATTATCTTTTTTATTTTCGGCGGCATCGCCTGCTGCAGAGCTACAGCGGGGTACGCGTGCACAGGTCATGTTCTACAATGTTGAGAATTTGTTTGATGCCAAGCATGATAAAGGCAAGGCCGATTGGCAATATCTGCCAAGTGATTATCCGAACAAGCATGCGATGTGCAAAAAGACAAGCAGCAATAAGCGCTATTTGAAGAGCTGTTTAGAAACTGATTGGAACGATGACAAACTAGCATTAAAGATCGACCAAATAGCCAAGGTCATCGCTGCGGCTGGCAATCCTGACATTATCGGTTTAGCCGAAATAGAGAACCGCAATGTATTAGCACAACTTGCGAAAAAGGTTGGCTATCGTGGCATGGTCATCGCTAGTGGCAATGACAAGCGTGGTATAGATGTTGCCTTGCTTTATCGCGATAGCAGTTGGCTCAAGTATGTTCGCCATAGCGAGCATATGATTGGGAGTGCACAAGACAAGCGTTTGCGCACATCGCATCTGCGTCCGATGCTGGAGGTAGAGTTCAAGGTTAATGGTCAGTCTCTATATGTATATGTGGCGCACTGGGCATCGCCAGCCAGTCCGTCGGAGTATCGTCTTGCCAGTTCAAGGACATTGATTTCCTTGATCAAGGAGCGTTTGCTGAAAGATCGCAATGCGGCGGTGATGGCGATCGGGGATTTCAATGTCTTGGATCGCGATTACCCACATCCATTTCGAGAGGATTTTTTTGCTCGAACCCTCACTGATCTTGAGACGGCTTTTCGCCGTCATAAGGATGTCCCTTGGGAAGACAAGATAAGCATGCCGTTTGGCACGAGTTTTTATCCACCGAGCATGAATTGGTCTTCGTTAGATAGGTTGTTTGTCAATCAACACTTGCGTGATGGTCGCGGGCTTGAGGTTGATGTGCCAAGTTTTAGAATTTTTGCACCGCCATTCATGCGTGATACTTTCGTTTATGATCGCGACGGTGATTATCATCGTGGCTCAGTTATCAAGAATGTTCCAAAGCGCTACAACAATGCTGCGACAACTGCTGGGGACGCTGGATTTAGCGACCATTATCCGATACTGGTAGACTTGTATATGTGAGCCGCAACCAACAAACCTTTTCGCATCAGATTATCATCGCTAGTATAATCCTCACCCTTATTGGCATCGTGGAGATATACGCTGCGTCGTCTACACGGGCGATGGAGCAGTATGGTAACCCATACTTATATCTTGTTAAGCATGCGGCAGTCTGTTTGTTTGCGATTATGCTAGTTATGTTGATTCAGCACCTACCGATCGCATACCTTGATCGTGCGCCGTTAATTTTGATGGGTGTGGCATTGGTGTTGCTGAGTCTATTGATGATCCCAACATTGGCAGTCAAGGTAGGCGGAGCAGCACGTTGGCTACAGGTTATGGGGTTGAGGTTTCAGCCCGCCGAGTTAGCAAAACTGGCGCTGGTGTTTTTTATCGCTAAAAACATCAGTCGGCATGCCTGTAATCTGGAAAAGTTCGCTCATGTATTCCAAAATGTTTTTCCTATCGCGCTGGTTTGTGGGTTGATCATGCTCCAGCCTGATTTTGGTGCAACAGTGATGCTGTTCACGACCTGTTTTTTGATGTTGTATGTAGCAGGGCTTAACTCTCGTTATCTGATTTTTTTTCTCGGTAATGCGGTCTTGTTCGTTGCGGTGGCGATAATTTTTTCGCCCTACCGTTTTAAACGGCTGACAATTTTTCTAGATCCCTGGTCGCAGTTACAAGCAGGTGGTTTTCAGATCGTGCAGAGTTATCTTGCCTTTCAAAATGGCGGGCTGTTCGGCACAGGGCTTGGAGAATCAAAACAAAAGCTATTCTTTTTGCCAGAAGCCCACACAGATTTTATTATGTCAGTAATTGGGGAAGAGCTGGGCTTGTTAGGGGTGTTCTTTGTTTGGGGTTTATTTTTTTACATCAGTTATCTTGGTTTTAGGGTGGTCTCACTCACCGACAATAGGTTTCATCGTTATTTGGCGTTTGGTATTACGACTTTGATTACTTGCCAAGCCCTGTTCAATATGGGAGTTGTAACTGGTTTATTGCCAACGAAAGGCTTGCCATTACCCTTTGTGAGCAGCGGGTCATCATCACTGCTGGTATTTTTCATCGCAGCTGGTGTGCTCGCAAGATTGGCAAAAGAGTGTCAAAATGGAAAGAGGCAGACTGGACAAGCATGAAGGAAGTTTTAAAAAAACAACGCACAAGACAGCGTAGTAAGCGGCTGCGTTTGGTAGGCTATGTGGTAGTGGTTGGGGTTATGCTGGTGGCTCTCTATCGTATTGTTGAGCAAAGACCGCCGCGCAATTGGCAGGTTGAGGTGTTGTCGCTTGATGCGCAGGAAGTTCCTGATATGTTACGAGCAGAAATTATCAAGACCGCTCAAGAAACCCTTGCGACTGGCTCTCGCCTGCACTTGCAGGATGCGGTGGACACATTGCAGGAAAACTATCATTTCGCGGCGGTTAACTTAATCCAAACAGATAATGACAGTGTGGTAATCTATGTTGAGGTGCGACACCCGCGCTTGCGAGTGAGGGTCGGAGAGGATTATCGGCTTATCAGTAGTAAGGGGGAGGTCTATGGTTATTGGGACACGCAAGCGTTGCCTGAATTGATCGGGGTATTAGCACCGCAGCAAAGATACAAGACTACGGCACGTGGTAGCCTTAAGCTAAACCAACAGGAACAACAAAACATCGCTACGGCACTATCTGTTTTGCGCTTGGCGCAGGACTATGAGTTGACCAGTATTACTTGGGAGAATTATCGTGGGTTTAAGCTAAAAACCAAATCTATGTCGGTGTTTCTTGGGCTTGCCCCCTACGAGAAAAAATTTGCCAAGCTCAAGACAATAACTTCCGCAGCACAGAAGAAAGGCACAGACCTCACCAAGATAGAGTTAGACTATCATGGCAAGGCTTTTGTCAAGAAAGCGAGGCAATGACTAGCTATTTTGCTTTAGATTTGGGAACAACAAAGTTCTGCTTGGCTATGTGTCAAAACGAGCGCAAGGTTGACTTGTGTCAGTTGCCTGCTGGGGGAATTAAAAAGGGGATGCTGGCTGACTTTGCTGCTGCTAAATGGGTGTTGATGGAGTTGTTAGAGACAGCCGAAAAAAAATTCAGCACTCGGATCAAATCGGTAGCGGTGGGTATCACGGGCAATCACTTGCGTTACTACCGTGCTGAAGCGAGCATCAAAATAAATGGCGAGAAGATTGCTGTAGGAACGCTTAATAGCCTGCAGGAACGGGTTAAGAGTGAGAAGCCTGATCGTGAGATACTGCATGTGATACCTTTGCGCTATCGTATCGATGCGCGGGAGTGGCTGCGCAAGCCGCTGGGGTTCAGAGGGCAGCAGTTGGAAGCAGAATTTTTTGTCATTGATTCCGATCGCTTCTACCTTGAAGATGTTATGAGTCTTTGTAATGACTCTGGTTTAGAGGTGTCTAAATTTGTCGCCGAGTCGATCGCATCTTCGGGCGTAACTCTGACCGAGACTGAAAAGGAGATGGGTGTTGCGTTAATTGACATCGGTGGCGGCAGTTCAGATGGTATCGTTTTTATTGACGGTATTCCACAGCATTCATTTTCCATCGCCACAGCTGGCAATTTAATTACACAAGACTTGTCTTATGGCCTGCATATTTCTAAACAAGATGCCGAGCTTGTAAAGCAGCACTTTGGGTTGATGACCAGCGATTTGATGAAACCATTGAGTTTGTATGACTTGAGCCAGAGTAAGAAACAAATTAACTGGCGTGATGTCTACCCAGTATTAGCACCGCGCATAGATGAGTTTGTCGGGCTGTTAGAGGAGGAGTTAGCACCATTCCATCGTATGTTGCGAGCGGGAGTTGCTTTGACTGGCGGGGGAGCGCAGTTGCCTGAACTGGCTTCTTACATAAAGTCTTACTTACACCTCAATGCGTTCAAGATCGTGCCTAAAATCAGTATGGATATTGGCGATAGTTTCAATCTTAAGTATGCTACGGTCTTGGGCTTGTTGCATAGCTGTGTCGTAGGCGCACAACCGCATGCCGAGTCTAGCACCTATCTGCGGGCATTTATCAATTGGTTGCGTGAGCTATCGCATTAGTTGGTGCAGGTAAACAGCTAATACAGGAGCATACGGATGCGAATTCTTGCGATGTTTCCTGGGCAGGGGTCGCAACATCCAGGCATGGGCAAGGAACTGCTCGACGACTTTCCTTACTGCCAAGCGGTGTTTGAAGAAATTGAAGACACAACCCATCTTCGTATCCGACATCTTTGTCTGCATGCCGATGCGGATACATTGACCCAAACAATTAACACGCAACCATGTATCTTTGCAGTGAGCATTGCCTACCATACAGTTCTTAAACGTGAGTGCGGTTATCAGCCGACAGTTTTTGCTGGGCATAGTCTCGGTGAGCTAACGGCACTGGTAGCGAGCGACAAGCTATCATTGGCTAGTGCTAGCAAACTCGTGCAGTTGCGCGCCACTGCAATGCAAAAAGCAGTTGGCACGGGTATCATGCTGGCGGTGCTCGGCGCTGATCTGGCAGCGATCAAGCAAGCAACTGCTGCAACGGACACCGACATTGCGAATCTCAATAGTCCTAAACAAACGGTGCTGGCTGGTAGTCCCACAGGCATCGCACAAGCAAAAGAGTTGCTGTTAGCGAGCAATAAGTGCAAATGCTTGCCTGTGCCAGTTTCTGCCCCGTTCCATTCACGTTTGATGCTGGCTGCCGAAGAGGAAATGCAGACCCCGATTTTAGCTTGTAAGTTGAACGCCAATGCCAATACCGTTATCTCCAACTATCGTGGCCTGGTTGAACCTTACCAACTGCATTACTTGGTCAAGCAAATCAGTCATCCCGTGCAGTGGACGCAGACAATCGATAGTGCCATCGCCGCTAACTGCGATGTTACACTAGAGGTGGGAACAAAGTCCGTGCTCACTTCGCTCTTGCGGTCTTTTCCGCACTGGCAAGGCAAGTCTTACGCCAAGCATAGCCAGTTACAGGAGTTTATCCGTCTTACAAGTTGATAGCGAAGCCAGCGGCATTGATCGTCAAGACGGGAGCAAATTTGACCTTTTTGATCGCGGCAGCCTCACGAGCGTTTTCTGGCAACCAGACATGAATTATCTCTGGAATCTTTAAGGTCAAAGCAAGCAGCATTATTTTTTGCCATTCTTGTTGGCTATTATGTGTGGGCGTAGTATGCATGCCACCCAGCACGGCAGCTGATAGGATTGCCGCTGGAATCAATGAATAAAACCAGGCACGACTGACAAAATACCGACGCTGCACCATGTGCCCTAACCCCATGCCAAAGGTTGTGCCGATAATGCCACCGACGATATAGCGAGAAGACCCTATCGCTACCGTTTGAACAGTCTCTTCGTAACCAGCAGGGGCATCGGTGGTTGTTAACGCGAGGTTATGTTCGGTAAATCGCTCTGGCACACGCACTTGTTCGGCAGACAGCTGGTTTGCTCCAAATATCACACATAAGAGTATCCACCTCATAGCTGCACCACCGTTGCTTGATCTTGTTATTATTTTCCTGTTAAAGCTCAAGCAATGCAACTAAACAAGGTAGTTGTTGGGGCTTTGTTGCATAACTAACATCTTTTTAGTATGCGGAGGGCTTTGGCCCCGCCACGGAAAGCGGGGAAAGGGGCGGGTGGGCCCCCCGCGGGAGGGTTGGGGGGGGGGGCCAGGGATTTTGGGGGAAAAAAAAAAGA
>JAPPIL010000023.1 GCA_028877195.1 Pseudomonadota bacterium | reverse complement strand
CCCCCACCCCCACGCCCCCCCACCCCCCCACGCATACAAAAACTAAAGCGACGACAGAGACTCTTTACGCAAATAAGCCTCAATAACATCCCCTTCACGAATATCTTGGCAACCTTCAATGCCAATCCCGCATTCATAACCGATGGAAACTTCCTTAACATCGTCTTTGAAACGCTTCAACGAACTGACCTTGCCGTTGTAAATCACCACCGCATCACGCAATAACCGCAAGCAAGCATCACGAGTTATCTTGCCCTCCGTTACCGACGACCCTGCGATAATACCGATGCGTGGTATGCTAATCGGGTTTCGCACTTCAGCATGACCGATAATCTCCTCGTTGATGTCTGGTGGCAACAAGCCCGCCATCAATGACCGCACCGCATCGATAAGCTCATAGATAATTGTAAAATACTTAACCGTAACACCTTGACGTGTCGCCTGCTCATCAACATCCTTCTGGGACTTGACATTGAAGGCAACGATAATTGCATTGGTTGCCACCGCATGCACGATGTCCGATTCCGTAACCGCCCCCACACCGCTATGAACCACCTTGTTTTTGATCCGATCAGATTTGATATTCTGTAACGACCCTGTAACCGCCTCGGCTGAACCCTGCGTGTCAGCCTTGATAATTAAGGATAGCTCAGGCACGGCATCGGTTGTGGTAATCGCCAGCAATTCCTCAAGGCTACTGGCAGCAGGTGTCGTATGCGTAGTGATTGCTTTTTTGCTTGTATACCAAGCTTGAATTTCTTTCGCATCACGCTCATTGCTCGTCGCATCAAAACGATCACCCACCGCAGGCGGACTACTAAAACCCGATACCTGCACAGGTGTCGAAATCGTTGCCGCAGTCAACGCCTTGCCACGATGGTCAACCATCATCCGTATTTTAGCGATGCCATTAGGTGTCGCAACGTAATTGCCACGCCGCAACGTGCCACTTTGCACCAACAGGGTTGCTACCGCACCACGATGCTGATCAAGATAAGACTCAATCACCGTGCCACGCGGTAAGGATGCTTGACTGGCTTGCAGTTCCATAACTTCAGCCTGTAGCAGAATAGCATCGAGCAAAGCACTGATACCGATCCCCTCCTTGGCTGAAACCTCAATACACTGAACCTCACCACCCCAACTCTCTACCTGCACCCCACGTTCTGATAGCTCGCTAAAGATGCGATCGAGGTTTTTATTTGGTTTGTCTATTTTGTTCAACGCCACGATTATTGGGACATCTGCTTCTTTAGCATGCGAGATAGATTCAATCGTCTGTGGCATAACCCCATCATCAGCAGCAACCACTAACACCACGATATCTGTAACTTTCGCTCCCCTAATCCGCATCGCAGAAAAGGCTTCATGCCCTGGCGTATCAAGGAAAGTAATCGACTTGTTCTTCACTTCAACACAATAAGCACCGATATGCTGGGTAATTCCACCCGACTCACCCGCAGCAACATCGGTCGAACGAATAGAGTCGAGGATAGAAGTCTTACCATGATCAACATGCCCCATCACCGTTACAACTGGCGGTCGCTCGCTGGTGCTTGCTTGCTTATCTCCCTGCTTGCTGGCAACTATGTCGTCCAGTGTTTTAGCTTGATTGACAATCTCATAGCTGTATTCAGAAGCGACAAGGGAACTCGTGTCCACATCTAAAGACGTATTAACATCAGCATCTATCCCTGATTCTTTGAGTTTAGCGATAATTTCTTGTGCCTTTACACTCATACGTTTGGCGAGATTACTGACGGATATTTGGGTGTCGATCTTAATTATCCGATGCGAAGCTTTAGCAGTAGTAATCCGCGTCTTCTGTAAATTTTTCTTGCGTCTGATGTCGCGCTTTTTCAAACCACCTGAAGGCACATACACAGTGCGTGGACGTGAGGTGGTTTGAGTCTCCTCGCTCTCCTGATCGGTTTCAATCGCACGCAGCAAGTCTCTGGTATTAATCACCGCAGAACGGCGAGTTTTATTACTCCCTGCCTTACTCTTCGCAACCTTGCCGTATAATTTACCATCCTTGTCTTTAGAATCTTTAGGCGCGGGTGTTGCTTGCACAGCAGGCTTCACGGCCTTGCTTGCTGCGGGCTTGTCAGTCTGATCAGCAGCAGTCGCTGCTGGAGCAGCTGGCTTGTCTTCAATAGGAGCGGGTTCAGGTGGAGGAGCTACTTCTTGCTGCGGTAGCGGCGGTTGCACAGAGGGTTGCACTGATGGCTGTGCGGATGGTGGCTGCGGCGCAGATACTTCTGATGCAGCGGCATTATCCTCTGTCGCCTGTGGTTCAGGTGTAGGTTCGGCTTTCTTGCGCCTGCGGATAAGAACTTTCGGTTTGACTGGCGCGGGAGCTTCCTGCTTCTTCAGCAACGATTTCTTAATCGTATCTACTTGCAGAGGGTTCAAGGTGCTCTGATGACTGGCAACCGTGATATTTAACGTCTTCAAGTGTGCGAGAAGCTTCTTGCTCTCAAGCCCAAGTTCTTTTGCTAATTCGTATACCCGCAGTTTAGACACTGCTTTTCCTCAACGCTAAGTGTAGCCAACAAATTACTGAAACTTGCTACTGCATCCGTAGTCCTGTCATTATCTGGGTCAATCTTTGTCCGCTGACTGCTCCTGAATATAACGATCGGCAGCGATTTGCAAAGTCCTAGCAATACCGAGTGGCAATGTCGTCTTGTCCGCAACCTCATCAGGGGAATCGGCTATTATATCACCGATAGTCGCATAGCCAGCATCAGCCAACGCTGCCGCTTGCGCCTCACCAACGCCGCGCAGTCGTAGAAACATCTCAATGCGTTCATCACGGTCGGATTTTTCTTCGGCTGTTTTGACGGTGGGGTCATAGGTCGCATTGTCGATTAGCTCTTGCTGTTCTTGCGATGGTTCTGCGGTCGGAGCTGGTTGCCGAGCATCGACATCAGCAGCGGCAGCGATAAGTTTTTCAGCCTTCTCCTCTTCTAAATTCAACAGCCGCATCAACGCCTGTTTAGACATCGCCGCAATCTCATCAGGAGTTTTGATCCCCTCATGCACCAGAATTTCAGCCTGCATCGCACCGATACCTGATACCGAAGCGAGGATGCTTTTGATTTCGGTGAGCTGTGCCTCCAAACTAGACTCGCTCTTAATGTCCAATCGCCAACCTGTGAGTTGCGCAGCAAGCGAAACGTTTTGACCACGTTTACCGATAGCAAGTGATAATTGATCATCGGCCACGATGACTTCCATGCTGCGACTTTCTTCGTCAACGATAACTTTAGTAACTACCGCAGGGGCAAGAGCATTACATACCAGCTTTGCGGGGTCTTTGTCCCACGGGATAATGTCAATCTTTTCGCCATTCAGCTCGGAGACAACCGCCTGCACTCGCATACCCTTCAAGCCAACACAAGCGCCAACTGGATCAACCGAGGCATCGCGTGAATAAACTGCAATCTTGGAACGTCGGCCTGGATCACGAGCTGCACTTTCAATTGAGACGATGCCATCATAGATTTCCGTAACTTGTTGAGCAAACAGCGCCGTCATGAAACTCACATGCGCCCTTGAGATAATGACCTGCGGCCCGCGGGAAGCACGTCGCACATCAACTACGTATCCCTGCACCCTGTCTTTCGGGCGGTATCTCTCGTTGGGTATCTGCTCACGGTAAGGGATGACCGCCTCCGTGCGCCCAAGATCAATGATAATGTCCCCACGCTCTATCCGTCGCACATGACCGCTCAAAATTTCATTGATGCGCCCTTTGAATTCCTCGTAAACTTGGGCACGTTCAGCATCACGCACTTTTTGGACGATGATTTGTTTTGCTTGTTGGGCGGCGATACGACCAAACGTTGAAGTGTCTATCTTGATTCCGACGGAATCACCAATCTCGGTGGTATCATCGTAGGCTTTCGCTTTATCGTGCGAGATTTCATTCAGGTCATCTTCTACTTTGGCTACAACCGTTCGGAACTGGAACAATTCAATCTCATTGCTCTCCTCGTTGTAGTGTGCTTCAAGATCAGATTCGAGACCATAGTCGCGCCGTGCCGCGTGGATAATCGCCTGTTCCAGAGCATCAACGATAACCTCCCTGCCGATATTCTTATCACGACTGACATCGGTGATAACTCGTTTCAAGCTATCAATGTCCGCCTCTGTAGTAGCTATGTTCACTGAACTCCCATTATTGGTTTTTTGTTGTTTAGACACCAAACATCAACAGTGTCGCAGTTTTAAGTCCTTATCGCAACGTCTAAAGGTGCAACCGAGCGGTCTCCACAGTAATGCCATTTTACGATATAGAAAACAACAAATTTAAAGGAGTGTTCCCTCCTCGTGAGCGTGCGCTAAACGCACCCACGAGGAGGAGGTTTATGCTATTGGTGAGGTGGAGGAGGGCGATGCGCCGAGCGGCGTGGCTTTTCTTCAGCCTCATTGACCTTGATGTTGCGCCCATCCAGATTACAACCATCCATTTCGGCGATTGCCTTTTGAGCAGAATCTTCCTCGGCGAAGGTAACAAATCCAAACCCTCTGGAGCGACCAGTGTCGCGGTCAGTGATGATCCTGATGTCATCCAAGTCGCCAAATTTTTCAAAGGTTTCTCTCAACCTTGCCTCACTGGTGTTCCAGCTTAAACCACCGATAAAAAGCTTCTTGTTCATACTGTCCCTTACAATTACAGAAATTAGCGATGGCATCCCTTGTATCAGATTCCGATGGACATTAGCACTAAAAAGTTACCATACAGCTGATAAAACTCTATCTTATTGTAATCTCTGAACAATATGTCGTGTAAGCCACTGTGCTAACTCTGTCCTGCTCTGCACAGCCACTGGTTTAGCGGTAGGTGAATAGATATTCGCCTGATACGCACCCGTATCCCTGTTAGCGATATTAACGACGACAAGTGCGGCAGCGGCAGACTTGAACAGGGAGTTGGCAATTTGCTGGTCATGAATGTCGTCAAGTTTAGTTTGGAGTTTGAAGACCACCTTATACGAAGACACGAGGTTATTGATAATCTTTGCGACTGGCACACACTTGATAACTAGTTCACGGTCAGTCGATGAAATTTTATCTGAAGTTGGTTGAGCAGGCATAAAGTCAAGCACGGCAGCTGCCATCACCAATGCCGCTTGCGGATAACGGCGCAAAAGCTTTTCTAACTCTTGTCGCATCGCATCAGGACTGCGCACATCTACCAACGAGGTGTAGCAAGATAGTTGACTCTCGCATGCGCCACGCACGACATGGGTGTTGATGCCATGCCTATACAAGCTTGTCGCCAACGCACTGCCCAGCGCGCCGCTTGAGGTATTGGTGAGATAGCGCACCGCATCTACCTTTCCCTCTGTGCCTCCGAAGCTTATGACTGCCTCGCTACTCTTGATATTGACGTGGTGCGAGATATGGTCGGCAAGCAAATCAGGTGCTAAAAACTTCTGCTTATCTTCTGCTAGCACTGGGGCGACTGGTTTTACATGTGGCAAAAGTTTTTCAGTATACACTCGTTGCCATAGCGGGTTCTCCCACAACGACATGTGCATGTTCGGATGCACGATAATCGGTTTGCTTAAGCCTGCATACGAGGCAAACAATGACAAGGCTGGGGAATCACTGAGCGCAGATGCAGCCTTCGCCGCAAAGGAAGCAGTCATCGGTGCAACAACCAAGACATCGTTAGTCGCAATATGATCAGAAAAACCACCATAGCGTGTAACGACGGCATGACCACTCGCCCATTGACAAGCCTGCGGGGTGATAAACCTTTGTGCTGCACGAGTCATAGTTACCCGCACCTCTGCACCTAAACGCCGCAAAGATCGTATCGCCTTTACCGTTTCGGTCGCAGCGATAGAACCAGTTACGATCCAATCAACCGTCTTACCAGCTAACGAGTCGTCTATATTTTGAACAGCTAAATCCGACACATGGTATTGCTTAAGATAAAATTCAAGCAAAGGCAAAGAACTAATTGACATTATGCCATGCCAGCATGTAGAAGTGCCGCAGTTTTTTGAGTTAAGGGCAGTGTGCCCACATGTTGATCTGTTATTGGAGGGTTTTAGATGAGATCTTCGTTAATTAAGGGACTGGTGTTAGCAGCAGCGCTTGCACTTGTGCCGTCGGTAGGATTTGCAGGAAAGGGTAGTAGCATTGCTTCGTTGTTGAAGCAGGCATCTCCACAATTAAGTCATCACGTGTCAAAGATAGCAGCTGGCGGTGGTGTTGTTGTTAAGGCTGCTTGTATCGCTGCGTCTGCTTGTTTGTTGGCATTCACTACTCCTGATGCTTCTGCGGTTGAAGGGTTGCGCTTCCCCACTGAATCAGCAAAAATTTCTGGTCAGCAAGATCTTTTCCAAAGCACTAAAGAAGATAAGAGCAAGACTTTGCTTCCTGGGCTGTTGGACATAAAGACAGACTGGGATGTTGCAACAGGCATGTATATGGATAATGGTGGTAAGCTGATTACTACAAGAGTTGCAACCCAAATGCAGGCTGGTAGTCTCAAAGCTTATCTAACCACTGCTTATCGCACCCACCCTGATTTGATCGGTAAGGACATCAATAAGATTGGTTCAAAAGTTCGTCTTTATACTGGTTTTAGCAACACTTGGGTAAAAGACGATACTTTCTCTTACGGTGTTAGTGATAACAATGCTTTTGTTAGTGCTGATAGAACGACTATTTACTCGGCTCGCAACTATCTTCTTCACCATAGCAATCGTTGGGATGATCTAGGAGCAGATGTGGAGTTGGCACTGCTCGGTCATGAGTATACCGACCCAAATGCATTGGAAGAACTTGAAGATAGCTATGCTATGCGCACCAGCGGCATGTCGTTCTTCCGCACAGGTATTAGTTTCGGCGATCTGATAACTCACGACTTGGTGCACGTCGCAGCGAAACTCAATGCTTCACTCGGTGCTGGTGATATCGGTATCGCTAAACTTGGTGAGGTATACCAAACTGAATTGACTGACTGGGTAGGTGGTGAGTCAGAGTTGGTGCACACATTACTTGCTCGTGGTGGTGCTAATGTTTCTATGAAGATCGGGCAACACTTGACGCTTGGCACAGGTATTGATGTAACTCGCACCATTGGCGGTAACATCAACGATGGACATGATGGTGGTCATACTGACATCGGTGATTTTGACGTTACTAGACGTATTATCTCTACCAGTGTTTCTGCCGATGTAATGCCGATGTATAACATTTCATTCAACTATCTCGGTGAGTGGTATAACCAAAAAGTTGACGGTTCAGTAGACGGCATGGGCGACTACTACGATGGGTCTAGTGGTATCTGGGCAAGAGTTACTTTAAATAAGGACTTCTAATTTTGACAGCAGGCTTGCCGCCAGCTGAATCTATCGCTTGGGGTTGGGGACATTGTTTCCCAGCCCCGATTTTTTTTGTGCGTCAAATATATTAGTAGTTTTAATCTCTTATACAAGGTGCGTGCAATTACAGATTGGCATTCCATAATTGTAAATATGATAGTGCGTCGTCTAACAACTCGCCTACGATACTTGCTTGCTACATATCCCGCCGTAGCGTTGCTGGGGGCAAGGCAGGTGGGCAAAACAACGCTGGCACATGTCCTTACTGCTGATATGGATGTTCTTTATCTTGATTTGGAAGCAGTTGATGTCAGGGCAAGGTTAGCGAATGCCGAATCCTACTTGGCAGAGCATGAGCAGCGATTGGTAGTCTTGGATGAAATCCAAAACCATCCAAACTTATTCCAAAGCTTAAGAGGGTTAATCGATCAAGGGCGGCGGCGAGGGAGGCGTAGCGGTAGGTTTTTATTACTTGGCTCTTCTTCACCAGTGCTATTACGACAATCATCCGAGACTTTAGCAGGGCGTATAGCTTACCTTGAACTGAACCCTCTAGATGTGCAGGAGGTAGGGCTGTCGCAAACCGACAAACTTTGGCTGCGTGGTGGTTTCCCCGACAGCTTTTTAGCCGCTAGCGATACTGATAGCATTGAGTGGCGCGAGAATTTCATCCGCACCTACCTTGAGCGTGATGTGCCACAGCTGGGGCCACGTATCAATGCCACAACATTGCGGCGCTTCTGGACGATGTTAGTGCATGTGCAAGGTAGTCCAATCAATATGGCAGGATTAGCACGCAGTCTCGGTGTCGATGGCAAGACAGTTGCTAGTTACCTTGATTTGATGATCGACCTACTGCTCGTGCGCAAACTCCCGCCGTGGAATCGCAACATCGGCAAGCGGTTGACCAAAAGACCAAAAGTATACGTGCGTGATAGCGGTATCGCTCATGCATTGCTTAACTTAAGCACCAAAGACATGCTTTTAGGGCATCCAATCGTCGGCAGTAGCTGGGAAAGTTTTGTTATTGAAAATCTCCTTGCCATGACCCGTGGGAG
>JAPPIL010000025.1 GCA_028877195.1 Pseudomonadota bacterium | reverse complement strand
GTCTCATATCGTGCTTGCTACAAGCCACAGTTGCCTGCGTATTTTTTGCAAAAATTTTGTCGCAAGCCAGCAGTTATCTATGACCCCTTCATGGGACGAGGCACAACGTTGGTAGAGGCACAGTTGCATGGGCATCGTGCCATCGGCAACGACATCAACCCGTTGGCGGTAATACTTACTAAGCCACGTCTTAATCCACCTTCGTTGACAGATATAGAAGAGCGTTTGCGCCGCGTTATATTTGATAATAGAGCAAACCTTGACCCTGACTTGCTGGTGTTCTTTCACAGCGATACTCTGAAGGAAATCTACAGCTGGCGTTATTACTTCGCTCACCGCCAACCGCTTGATCATGTCGATGCCTGGTTACAGATGGTTGCTTGTGGGCGTTTGACAGGGCATTCGCCAGGTTTCTTTTCTGTTTACACACTGCCACCAAATCAGGCTACTTCGGTCACTGCCCAGCGTAAAATTAATGCTAAACGCCAGCAAATTCCGCTCTATCGTGATACCAAAGCCTTGATATGGCGCAAGTCACGGCAACTGTTACGTCATCCCTTACCGCGCCATTTCCACCGTCAAGATGCCTTACTGCTGACTACTTCTGCTGAACATACTCCGCAAATTCCTGATGCATTAGTGGATCTCATCGTTACATCGCCGCCGTTTCTCGATACTGTTGATTATCATCAAGACAACTGGCTGCGCATGTGGTTTTGTGATGTGCAAATTGCCGAAGGTAAGCTCTGGCAACTGCGCTCCGTGCAAGAGTGGGTTGTTTGCATGAGCGCTGTGTTTCACGAGTTGCGGCGTGTGTTGAAAAACAGCGGACGCATTGCTTTTGAAGTCGGCGAAATCCGCAACGGTTCGCTTCAACTTGAAAACGAGGTCATCCTAGCTGCCAAACAAGCAGGTCTTGTAGCAGAAAATATTCTTATAAACACCCAAAGATTCACCAAAACCGCCAACTGTTGGGGGATTGCTAATAACAGCAAAGGCACAAACAGCAATCGCATCGTTGTCTTGCGTAGGGATTAGCAGTAGTAAGACATTCACATTGCTAATCTACCCATCAAGACCCATATCCAGATGAAAACAAGCTAAACGCTTCCTTGCCAATAGTTACACCTTGACCTTCCCCCACCAAAAAAAAAACACCAAGCTAGCACCTGAAGAGTTCTTGAGGACTAAATATGGGGTTAACATGATGGATCTAATCGCGTAACTGAACTATAAAATGGGGGTAGGTCATCCAGTCATTGATTCATTTTATCGACATGTCAAAAGCGGTAATGGCAAGGGTATTATTATTGCAAATAAGCTTTGCTAATACTGCCTATGATGAGGTTGATCGACTATTTAACGAAGAAGGTTTGCAGATTGATCTCGTTCCAAGTGACGACATCATAAGAGATGCAGCATAGTCAAACCCAAATCCCCTTCGTATAAACAATACCCTTCCTGCCCGCAAAAACTTGCGGTGGGTCGATAACTCTAACAATCTCAACATGCCAACCGTATTTAGGATTGTCCTTCCATGCCCACGGGGAATTTTTATCGACAAAGTGTCGTGAGTAATCAGCATAGAAAGATTCAGGGTCTTTGTATTTGAAGCAGTCAGTAAACTTGAATATGGCAGTGATGCGAGATTTGAATTTGCCTTGTGCGCCAGGAGTTTCGATTAACAACATCTCTTGATTAAGATATTTCGCAGGAAGAGGATAGAAGCGGGTTTCGATCGTTTTTTCGCCAGAGAGGATTTTTCTAGAGATAGGCCATTGAATGTTGATACCTGTGTAGGTCTTAATCACGGGGACTTAAAGGACGATGCAAGGTATCTTTGTTATCTGGCTTTAAACACTTGTTATTAGTGTGTTTCATCCGCACATCCCAGCTGATGTCGCGGGCAGTCTTGGTATCAGTAAACTTTTCAACCCGATCGATGGCGTTACAACAGTCTTTTTTATTCGACCAGAGGTCTTGATCCTGCCAAAAATGTTTCTCACCATTGCCGATGTAACAGGTAGTAAACTGCATGCCTCTTTGCATACACTTGGCATGGATGCGTTCATAGTATGCTCTGATCTCAGCATCACTGTAGTGAAAATCACGGGACTTCTTCTCGGTGAATATGGCGCTTTTCTTGGTGTCATCACGATAAAATTCACGTAAGTTGCGCCCTGCGGCTTTCTCTATTTGATTGAGGGAAAAGCTTGAAAGTCTCACGATGCCTGCTAGTATTGCAGGCACACCATGGTCTGCGATTTCATCAACCATAGCAAAGCTGGAGTAGTGAAAAGGCTCTGGCATGTTCTTGCGATCAAAGTCAGGATCAGTGAAATAACCATCGGGGTAAATAGGAAAGAACGGATTAAGTCGCACTGTCGTCCAAAACCCGCTGCGCACAAGTGTTTGCAAAGCTTTCAAACGGCGCTTGGCACTCGGAGCACCTGGCTCTATCATGCGGTTCATCTCGTCGTTGGTCGAAGCAATGCTCATCTGCACTGAACAAAGGTCAGGGCGAAGCAGTTGCATATACTCGTCTTGGGCAATCAAATCTGAACGGGTGAAGATAATGTAAGGGTAGTTGTAGTAGCTTAAGATTTTTAACAGTTCTTGCGTAACTTTGTATTTCTTGTCGATGACCATGAACGAGTCAGACATCGAGCCGATGCGAAGTGGCACACGCATCGCAATCATTTCCCGCCAACGTGATTTCTTGTCGGTTTCAAGGGCATAGTAAAAAGTCTTCCAGATTTCGGTTATGTCAACAGGCATAGGGAAAGGGCGATTCCAATAAGCATGCACTGTCAATTCAGCTTTGGCATAGCAGTAGACACAGTTGTGAATACAGCCGCGTCCGTAAGTATCAATCTCAAAAGCATAGAGGCACTGCTGGCAAGTATTATGACTGTTGACCAGCTTAAAGGGGCTTTGAAAGACTACCCCACCGCGTGGTTGCTTAGCACCGAAGCGTGTTTCTAGACGTTTAAAAATTTCAAAATCGAATGAGCACGGGTAGTTAGACAGTTTAGCAAGCTTCGCCGCTCGTTCAGCAATCCGATCAAATTTAGGAGTTAGAGGCGCAAGCGGTAGTGGCTTGTCCGTATGCGGAAAGGAGATAACATTGCTGACGTTGGGGGTAAGCGTCTTCATAACGATGCCAGCGTATGCTCCACATGTTTTTATGTCAAGCCCAACACCATCCCTGTGGTCAAAACTACAACAGTGCCAACATTTGATACAATATGCGTGCTCCGACATTTTCATCTATCCCATGTCCTGTGCTTGCTGTCGGGACGACCTCGCACAAGTCAAAGCCAATTACTTCCCTACCACTGTCCTTCAAAGCTTGGAGGATAAACACCGCGTCGTAGTAGGAGATACCGCCAGGCACAGGCGTGCCCGTAGATGGACAGAGAGCCACTTCAAAGGCATCAACATCAAACGAGATATAGACCTTGGCAGGCAAACAAGCGACGATCTCCGCATGCGACACCTGCCGACGATGAATGTCCCAAGCAAAAAATATCTGGTCGCGCTCACCTAAGCTTTTGGCATAATCATGTTCCCACTGACAAAAGTCCCTAATCGCAACGTGAACGTTCTTACACACGGCTGGGATGGTCTCCATCACTTGATACATGATTGACGCATGGCTAAAGTCATAACCTTGATAGGCACGGCGATAATCAAGATGAGCATCAAAATGCAGGATACCAAATTCCGCATGAATCGCCGCTAACGCTTGTAGATAGCCATACGGACAAGAGTGTTCTCCCCCCACCAGCGCGAGTTTTTTGCCTGCTGCGAGTATCTGCGCCGTACGTAGTCGTATCTGGGTATTAAACACCTGACTTGAGCGGTTGATGTCATGCCTAGCAGCTGGCGGCAACGTCAGTGCTTGGAAATGAATACCGTTGCGATAATGCTTACTGCCACCCAGCACGCACAGGTCTATATCATGGCTGGCACGGACAATTGCGGCAGGTGCATGTGCCGTGCCTTTGCGACCAGATACAGTCAGTTCCCACGGCACACCAAGCACGACGTAATCAGCATCGGCATAAGACACGTCAAAACCAAATATCCCCTGCGCAGGAGACAGCTGTTCACCATTTTCAGCCCGTTCAAATTGACTCGTGTCCATCTCGCTCCGCAAGTGTTTGTAAAAACATCTCCTCATCGATAATCGCCACCCCATGCTTTTTGGCGGCTTTCACCTTGCTCGTGTTAGCTTCGGCATTGTTAGTGATAAGAGCAGTAGTGTTGCCACTAACCGAAGAAGACAAGCTCCCCCCATGCGCAACGATCAACTGCTGATAGTATGAACGTGCTTTACTCATACTGCCACTGATAACATAGACCTTGCCATGTAAAGTTTGGCTAACTTGTTCAGCATCGGTAAACTTAAACCCACACGCCAATAATTCAGCGATGAGAGCACTCTTAGCCTGTAGTCCCTGCACCAACTGAGTGGCGGATTTTTCGGCAAAGCCAGCGATAGCAGTCAACTCCGCAACGGTTAGTTTTAGGATGGTATTGAGGTCATACCCATGCCGAAGTAAATCACGCCAAGTTGTCGCACCACAGCCCTGAATGCCAAGCCCATGCAAAAATTTATCTGTCGTTAAGTGTTTGCTTTGCTGAAGGTTAGCGATAAGTTTCGTCGCTAGTTTCTCTTTCATCATCGGCAATGGCAACAGGTCTTCACTACGCAAACGATACAAGTCGGGGATACTACACACCAGCTGTCGGTCGATCAACATCTGCAAACGCTCTTTACCTAAATCCTTCACCCCAACACAACGCAACCAATGCAAAATCGCCAGCAACACCTGCGCAGCACAGGTGCTAGCATCGCAAAGTAACCGCACACCATCAAACTTCAGTTCTTCTCCACAGCAAGGGCAATGCGTCGGGAGATCGACGCTGTCTTTAGTAGCATCCGCACGTTGTTCAATCGCTAAAAACTTTGGGATAACCTCCCCCGACCGCACGATACGGATATGGTCGCCGCCGCGCACCCCATGCAGCTGGACAAACGATGCGTTGTGAAGAGTTACACGCTGGATAACCGCATTGCTCAACGTTGTCGATGTAATTTGTGCAACAGGTGTAATCACGCCATTGCGCGACACATCCCAATCAATCGCAAGTACTTTAGCAACGGCCGTTTCCCCTTGCCATTTAAACGACATTTTGCTGCGCGGATGATGGGCTGTGTCGCCAAGTTCGGCTGCGTGCGCTAAATCATTGATCGCAAAAACCGCACCATCAATGCCATACTCATCTTCGCTCATCGCTTGGCGCACCCGTTGCAGGTAAGAGTTGATGTCCGCACTGCTGATGAGTAGTTCGGGGTAAGGAAGACTAAACCCTAGTTCACCCAAACGGGTTAGCTTCATCTCTTCAGTTTTGAGTTCTAAAACATCGTCGTCGAGCAGGTTGTAAGCAAAAAAATTAAAAAAGCGCGCCAACTCATGATGCTCGTTACGACCAAGCATGCCCGCGACAACATTGCGAGGGCTAGTCGGTTTGGGAAGTTTAAGTTCCTGCATCGCTTGCGCTAACCGCAAGAAGTTTGGCAATGAACAGCATAACTCACCTCTTATCTCGATGGTTTTTTGCGCAGGCATTGCAGCAGTTTTTTCCGCCTCTGGTTGTTGGTAAGCAGGGTGCTTGATAATCTTTGGGATGTCGGGCACAGCAAGTGCTTTATGGGTAACGTTTTCTCCCCACAGCCCATCACCTCTAGTTTTTGCTGTGATTAGTTTGCCGTCTTGATAAATAAGCGCCAAACTAATTCCATCGATCTTATGTGTGCCAACGATTGCCATACCCTTCTGCCAAGCGAGGAGTTCAGCCAACGCATACGTCTTCTGGAGCGACAACATCGGTGTCGCATGCTTAACCTTCATCATCGCACTAGTCTTGGTCGTATCGACAGCATGACCTACTTTTTGGAGAAGCGCATGCGTAGGGTCAAGCTCTCGCAGTTGACGTTCAAGTTCATCATATTCAACATCTGCTACGAGCGGCTTGCCTTGGTAGTAAGCCTTGCGCAACGCTGCAACTTTTGCTGCTAATGCTTTTATTGCGTCCATGCGGGAAATTCAGCTCTAGTCATGCGGTTCTATCGTGAAAGGGCGGTCGTAGTAGCAGGGGTCATGAAAATACGTTGGCACAAACTCTATTTGCATACCAAGTGTTTTCTTGAGTTGTTTAACGTAATCCATCTCCATCGTCATGATGTGATGGTAAAGGTCTTCCCTGATGTTTAGTTTGATGTTTTTTGCTTTTGTCTGGTGAAAGGTGCGTTGCAGCGCCCGAAAAAGGTCATAAACAAGGGTAGTGTTATCTCGGACATAGCCATTACCTGCACAGGCTTTACAGGTGGTGGTCAATAATTTTTCCAACGACTCACGGGTGCGTTTGCGCGTCATTTGCACCAAACCAACGTCGCTGATGCGCAAAACTTTTGTTCTCGCCTTGTCGCGTTCAAAACATTTGAGCATCTCTTTATACACATGCTCACGGTTGTCTAGTTCGTCCATGTCGATCAGGTCGATGACTATCAGTCCCGCAACGTTGCGCAATCGTATCTGGGCAGCGATAACTTGCAATGCTTCAAGATTAGTCTTTACGATGTTCTCATTGGCACTACCTGTGCCGATAAACTTGCCTGTATTGACATCAAAGGTGGTCAAGGCTTCGGTCTCCTCAATGACGACGAAACCACCTGACAAAAGTTCGACACGCTTTTGTAAGGCGCAATCAATATCTTGTTCAATGCCATAGAGATCAAATATCGGCTGTTGTTCTTTATGGAACACAACCTTACTATGAATGTCTTGATCGGTATGTTTGAAGAAAGCGATCAATTCATCAAAACTTTTGGTGCTATCAACGACAATCTTGTCGGTATCGTCGCTATACATGTCGCGTGCCACACGTGCCACAATGGAATGGTCGCGGTGCAGCAGGGTTGGTTTTTTCTTGCGTTTGCGGGCATCGCAAACTGATTGCCAAATTTTACGCAAGTAATCAAAGTCTTGCGCTAGAGTTTCTTTGGCTGCACCTTCCGAGGCCGTGCGAGCGATGATGCCGTAGTCTTCGGAACGAATTTCTTCAACGATAGTGCGCAGGCGTTTGCGTTCCTTGTCTTTTTCTATTTTGCGCGACACACCGATATGTGAGGAAAAGGGGAGAAGCACTAGGCAACGTCCTGGAATCGCAATACCCATCGTCAGCCTTGCTCCCTTTGAGCCATAAGCTTCTTTTGCCACTTGCACGAGAATCAGCTCGCCTTCCTTGATGTTCTTCTCAATCGGTTGAGCGTTTTCGGGGTAGGGTTGGTCGTCGCTACTACTGCTCTCGGCGGTGAGCACATCCTTGCCGTAGAGAAAACCTGCTTGACCGATGCCAATGTCTATGAATGCTGACTGCATGCCTGCAACGACACGACTAACCCGTCCAAGATAGACATTGCCGATGATGTGTTGCCGCTTATGGCGTTCAACATGTAGTTCTACCAACGCATCGTTCTCAAGCAATGCTATTCTAGTTTCGGAGGTGTTGGAGTTGATAATTATTTGTCTCAAGTTAGGTGTCCTATTGGGGGTCAAACACTGCTACACAGCATTTGCTGTATGCAGCAAGCATAACTCATTTATCCGTCTTTGTCTGCGCAGCCGCTCGTAAGACCTCTTGAATTATCAAGCCAAGACAGTTATGCCAATACGATTGCATACTCACAGAGGACTAGCAATGACCACCAAGCAACAATCCACATCAACACCACAGGTTGGCGACATCGCACCAGACATCAGTCTCGCCGACGATGAGGGCAAGGACTTCAAACTGTCTGCGCTGCGAGGGCAACATGTCGTCTTGTATTTTTACCCGAAGGACAGTACCCCAGGCTGCACCCGTGAAGCGATAAATTTTCAAGCAAACATCGCGACAATTCAAAAACTTGGCGCAACAGTCATCGGCATTAGCCCTGACAGCGTTGCGTCGCATCAACGCTTCAAAGCTAAACAACAACTTTCGTTTGCGCTGCTGTCCGATCCAGAGAAGATCGTCTGTAAAGCTTACGGGGTTTGGGTCGAAAAGAACATGTATGGGAAAAAATACTGGGGCGTGCAGCGCGCAACTTTTCTCATCAATGCCGACGGCAAGATCAGCGATGTCTGGGCGAAAGTCAAAGTAGATGGACACGACCAGCAAGTCATCGCCAGCCTCAAGAACAGGCAAGCAGAATTCTATAAAGCATAGCACCCACCTTATGATACTATATTTACAAGTATCAAAGGGAACAATCAAACACTCATGGTCGCACGGCATTCGTTGTATACCTGTTGGTTGGTATCGGAGACATTAGCTGTAACGACATTGTTGCTCGCTGGTGTGTGTTACCTGCAGGGGCAAGCATCGGGGCTTTGTTGCATAAGTAATGCCTATTTTTTTTATACGAGAGGCGTTCCCCCT
>JAPPIL010000018.1:1437-8540 GCA_028877195.1 Pseudomonadota bacterium | reverse complement strand
ACATAACCCTTCATAACCCCAAATACAACCACAGTCTCTATCCCCTCACGGTTGAGCAGGTAGTCAGCGCATTGCCCGATGCCATCACGGTCTTCGTCGCGCACAAAACCAACTCCAGAGAATAGATACGTGCCACGAATGTCCTTGCGTTGTAAGGCAATTTGAGTCAAATCCATCGTCTTGGCAGGAATTAACTGGCGAGAGATAATCCCTAACAAGTCTTTGTCCACGTGATTGGCAAGATACTCACTAGCACGAAAGTCCAGTGGACTGGCATTAACAAAGTCATCGGTGTCAGAACGAATGCCATGCATCAACGCGGTCGCAACCTTCGTCTCTTCGGCACTATCATCACCGCTAAATCCAAACTCCCCTTCAATCAGATACTCGGTATAAATTGCCGAAGCTGAACCAGATGACTCACGGATGTCAATGAATTCACCTGCGACCGTGCCCAGTCTTTTGTGATGGTCAACAAAGACGAGCAATTTACAACTGCTCGGCAACTCGATTGGCAACTCAACGTTTTGGGAATCATTGACCGCATAGAAGTCATACTGGGTAGGGTCAAAATCATCTGACCACTCAAGAAGCTCAATGTCTAACTTTTTGACCAGAGCAAGGTTTTCATGGTGCGAAATTTCCCGAAAATGGATAATCGTTGCTTCAATTTTAAAAAATGAGCAAAGCCACTTCAGGCAAAGACTACTACCGATATTGTCTGGGTCTGGGTAACCATTGATACAGATCAAAAGACGTTTGCCTCGTGCTGACTCCAGTGCGTCATAAAAACCCTGAACTCTAGCACTGCCTTCGGTCGTAACCGCCTTATTCGCACCGTTAGCTGGTTTTTTGTTCAAGGGCTGAGCATTTGCTGCCGCTGACCTTGTGGTTGTTGTTGTCAAAATTTCTCCAGAAATGTTGATAGCCCCTTAAGCATCGCCAACATACAGGCTGTAGTTTAGTTATTGCGGTAAATCAACTGCCGCAACTTCGCAACTAAATATACTACCACTCCCGCCAACAGACAAATTACGGCAACCTCTGCTAACCACAGCAACCATTTCGGAGTCGGGTCATCGCCAAACAGATACACAAACCAAATGTTTGCTCCAACTATTATCAAGATAAAACCTATTGATATTAACCTCTTACCTGATAACAACGATCACCGCTTTTTAGTTTACAAATAGGTATATCTACCTTACGATTCAGCACCGTTAACATATTTGGGAGGCTACTACTATGAGAGTCTTGATGTTGTTGCCAATCGCACTGACTATCAACTGGGCGACTAGCTTGTATGGTCAAGGCGAAGCTCTGAAGCTCGGTCAGATACCGCCATTAGTAACGTTTGATGGCAAGAAGGAGGGTGGACTGGTCGCGGGCGGCGAATGGTCTAGCTCAACCCTGATGGGCAAGGTTCATACGGTGTTTTATGTTGACCCTGATGAGAAGAAGGTCAATGCCCATGTTGAAGAAGCGTTGAAGAAGGAGAAGTTCCCTCTAGACAATTACCAGTCGGTGGCAATTGTCAACATGCGTGCGACTTGGATGCCGAAGTTTATCATTTCTGGGCTACTGAAAAAGAAACAGGAACGCTTTACTCAAACGGTTTTCATCAAAGACCGCGGCAAAAAACTAGTCAAGGAGTGGAGCTTGCCTGACAACAGCTACAACGTGCTATTATTTGATAAGCAGGGTCGCTTACTTTATTCCAAAGCGACGAAGTTTACGGACACCGACATCGCGGAGCTTATCGTGCTTGTGCGGAATAATTTGTAAGTGAAAGTTTCTTTGCTGGCGCTAGCGTTGCTAATGAACGCGACTAGTCTCATCGCTCGTGAGCAGGTGAAAGATTTTATCTGTGATGCGGAGATGCTCAATTGTCGGGTTGCCGATGCGGATATGGCGCTTGGCGATAATGTCGGGTTCTTTGACCACGAAGGCAAGCTCTACGCTATCGGCGAGGTTGTGCGGCTGGCTGTTGGCATCCGTGAAGTGGAGATAATCCAGCTATTCAGTCGCATTGCTGACGATGCGCTCGTTAGGGTTATTACCGACGACGAAAGAAAAAACCGCCAGCTCAACCCGCACACCTATCGTCCTAGCCACCTTATCGGAGTAAGCTTTGCCTACAAGCGTCTATCGCTGGTTGATAGTGTGGCTGGCTTTAACTACGGGATTTACGTGGCGCGCCGCGTCCATGAGTATATCCACATTCACATCCGTTCAAGCTACGCCTATGCCACTGCGGTAATTCAACGCCAAGAGCGAGATGCACCCCATACCTTTGATGTGCAGGCGGTGATAATGAGCTTTTACCCAGGCATCACCTTTGAAAGCTTCCCTCGCAAGCCTGTGTCGTTCTTTGCTGAATTCGGAGCTGGGATCGCGTCGGTATCCACGGCGAGGCCTGATGGGGTGGTATTAGATGAAGAATTTGCTGGTCAACACCTTCTCCTGCATGCTATGGGTGGTCTACAGTTTAGCCATCAATACTGGCGGCTGCAAGCTGGGATAGCGCAGCAATTTATCGGTGGCACAGGTGCTATTGAATTTACTACCACCTTAACCTTTGGTTTGAGATAATGCATGAATCCAACGAGCAGATTTATTGACAACTTTCGTCGCGGCAAACTCTGCGTCCATCCGACCGATACCCAGCTTGGTCTGACCTGCGACCTGTCGGTGCATGCGGCTCGCACCCGTCTAGCTTTGTTCAAGCAACGTGATACTGCCGATGGGTATGTGCATCTCGCTTCTGATTTTGCGACCGCACAAAAATACTGGCTGAAGTTGCCGAGTATCTGGGGTGAAATTCTTGCCGATGTCTATCCTGCCCCACTGACGGTAATTTGGCGAGCAGTCGATGCAAACATGCATGGCACACAATCAGGGCGACTAGCGATAAGAGTGCCAGATTTGCGAGGTTCTTGGTTTGAGGAATGTTTACAAAGCTTACAGCTCATCCCCAGCACTAGCGTCAACCACGCAGGTGCGACACCGATGACTGCGCAAAAGGTTTGGGACAGTGCTCTGCGTCTTGATAGCGGTTTCTATATCCCTGCCCTCCAGTTATTGACAGCCACAGAAAATGAGCATCGCCCTTCAACGATCATCGCGCTCGAAGATAGTGGCGAGTATCGGGTGTTGCGGTCGGGTAGTTTAGATGATGCTGTAATCCGTAAGTATCAAGTCCACGCCAGCATCTAGAGCCATTCTTGTGTCTGCTACGTCGCGTGGCAGATAGCCGATTACCTTCGCACCACGACGATGAAAACGCTCAACTAGACTAGCACTATAGATTGGCACACCCGCTAGACGTGGCGGCACCCCAAATGTTTTACCGCTGGTCAGGAAGCGCGGCACGGGTAAATGAAACAATATCGCGATGCCGATGACCATACATTCCAGCTTGCGGGCAAAAAATTTAGCTTGTGGCATAATCTTGCGCATGGTGCGCTCATGGATAAACTTATCAAATAAAAAAATACTGTTGTTAGCGATGCTTGATAGGTCAAACCTACTTTTAAGAACTTTAAGCGTTTGCCAGCCACTCCTGCTTTTGATGTCGAATACCCACCGACAGCTACGATAACGATTGATGAACTCATCAAGAAACACTGGCTCTCCCCCGCAAGCATAGCGCATCTTCTTTGCCTCTTGCCGTGTGATTTGTTCGATACAAGCATGCCGTGAACCGCCAAGTTTTTCTAAATCAGGATCATGATAAAGAATTATATGGTCATCAGCGGTCGTGCGCAGGTCGGTCTCTATCATCTGAAAACCATGCTCCACCGCGGCATCAAATGCCCCAAAGGTATTTTCCGAGTGCTTATCCCGATAGCCACGATGTCCAATCCAAATCGTCATGCGCCCAGATATAAGTATTTGATAAAAAAAAATAAATAATGAAACGCTGTTAGGGCTAATGTTCTGATTTTGCTAGTAGAAAACGATTAATTTCTTGAGGTGCAAATCATATAGTTTTAAGAGGTAATTCTATCGTTTCTAATAAAAGGCAACTAACAATGTTAACAATCACAAACAATCACTATGCTTTAGCGAAATTAGCTTTGTTGATTGTTGCGATGCTTGCGACCAGTGTGGCAACGGCGGCAAAACTAACGAAGGCTTCGCAACTGTTAGCGCAGGGTAAGGAGACGCTTGCGGCGATTGGTCTCAAAGACGTTGAAATCCGTTTGGATAAC
The DNA here is from genome assembly GCA_028877195.1 of Pseudomonadota bacterium. GTDB lineage: Bacteria > Bdellovibrionota_B > Oligoflexia > Oligoflexales > JAPPIL01 > JAPPIL01. Next base: position 4,326 of record JAPPIL010000018.1, on the reverse strand, counting down.
ATCAAGAGTATCATGGCCGACTGTATCGAGCGCTCACATGACCCTATGCCTATCGCCTATTCTGCTATGGCAAGTGTTCAAGATGAAGCCTATCAAGGTTTCAACGCATTTCAAGAAGTTCAACGCGAGGGGCGTTTAGTATATGCAACTTCTAATCTTTACCGTGCCCTCCGAGCACTTGATCGAGAGTATGATACTGATTATGCCTATAGTTTTCTTCAGTTAGCGATTGAACAGCATGCAGGGCTGGATTTTGACAAGGTTTATCGCCACACCTACTTGGATGCGATGCTAGACATCGCTTATCCTAACCAAACGACCGAAGCCGATAGGTTATTTGGGAAGCCCGATTTACATTTTTATGAAGAGACTGAATCAATACCGTTAAACCGCGAAGCTGAACTGCTACAACCATTTGAGGTGGTAACGTTCTTTGGGGTTGGGAAAGTGCGTGAGGAGTTCGTTGCGACGGGGATTTTACCAAACCTAGACAGCACCTTGGAAAAAATCCTTACCCACTATGACTTACCTCCAGAGGATGAAGCGATATTCACAGGGTTAGTGGCAAGTTTGCGCAGCCACACGGCCAAACATTTGCGCAAACAGGAAGCAGGCAAGTCTTATACAATCAAAAACAGCAGACGTGATGCGTTAACCTCTATTCTTGCTAAAGACCCTGACAAGAGCTTGGTTAACCATGAGGCAACGTTATCGTATTTTGCGACAGGTGAATTTGTAAAAGGTCGCAAGCCGCTACGGATGCGCTCACTCTCGCGTCTCTATGCTCTTGTTGAACAGTTTAGGGATTACCCACAAATATATCAGGAATTGCGTTGGCAGTATCTGCGTGTTTACCAGCATTCGTTGAACATAAGCCGTGCGGCTAACGCAAGCGCTAGAGAGTTGCAGGATTTAGATGTAACTTACGATGGCTTGCCTACTGGTATATTAAATGAAGCCGATATACGTGATTTGCGTCGCAATCTTGATGAGTTACCACCAAATGACAGTAGGGCAGGTAGCGTAACCAACCATCCTAATGTTGAGCAGATAAAACGCCACTATTACCTTGAACAGCTCGTTGACCTCGTTGTTGAGGAGCGTTTGCGTAATGCTGGCAGTAGCTATTCCGCCGCCCGTGAGTATGCCCTCAAATACAACTTGTTAGGTATCAATGCCAAAGAGCGTCGTGCCTATGTCTACAACGGTATTATCCCTGTTGCCGCCGTCAAACGCCTCAAGTCGAATCTCAAAAGCCTTTCCCTCGCAGCAAGCCAAGCTGATGCCCTAGAGCAAATCGTCGCTGCCTCTGTCGTAACTAACAAGACAGCACTGGCAAATTTGGCTGCCACTACGGTTAAAGCGATTGACGACGCGATTACCACCGCCAATGTTGTCTACAATGAAGGCGACAACAAAGTCGCACTCTTCCGCACCGTGTCAGCGTTTAGCAATTTGAGACGCGAGATAGAAGATGGCAAGGTGGACGCAGAAACAATAGCGCAAGCAAGGGAGGTAATTCAAGACTTGACGACAAAAGTATCAGACGTTGAAGCTGAAGGGCTGGCACAAATACTCAAGAACATAGAGTTGTAAGTGGGTGCTTAGCTTAGTAAACGAGCATGTGATTGTATGTGCTTGAAAAATAAGAGATTTAAAAGAAAAACGTCGGTAATCACCAACAAAAAATAAAGCAAAAAAAAAACGGTCGATACCCTCTTATATGCGTGAGTGTGCACAGGAGATAAGTAGGATGATGAAAGTTATCGCGTTTTTGTTACTCATTTGTTTTTATTACTCAGTTGGCTGCGGAAAAATAAACATGTCCCCTACTACTAGCGTCTCCCCTACTCCTGGAGGAGGAGATGTTACTGCTACGCCAGCACCCAGCCCTCTAATTCCCATTCCCACTATTACTCAACCTCCTGAAGCACCTGCGGAAGCTACACCAGCATGCACTGTTCCAAACTGTGGCCCTATTGTAGCAGGCATTCCGTGGGGGCTAATCACTGATGTTCTTGGTTTGTCAAAGGAGCAACGGGATGCTTTGCCTAGAACACCATGTCCCGCTGGTTATCCTAGCGGCAAGCAAACCATGACCTTCCACCTCAATGATGGCAGTATTATCAATGTTACTGGCGACACCAAAACAGGGACACAAGGAACTATTGATCCTGATGCATACGACACGCCTGTGAAGCTATTTATAACTAAGGAGCAGTGCAAGCCAGGTAATATGCCAATCAAGAAAGTTACCTACAACTGGTTGTTGTACTCAACAGACGACGGCAAATGCATAGAATTCGCACCTAAAAGCACCTCGTTTCGTTTCGGATTTAGTCTTCATGCGACTCAACCACCTTCTTCGACAAACACACCATGGCTTAGTGTAACTGCTGGAACTAACACTAACTTTGAAGGAGTAGCATACGATGGTGTATGTCATATAAACGTAGATGTGGAATCATATTATTAAGGCAAGCATCACGGCTTGTGTTGATAGGCGAGAAGCGCCTAGACGCGGCAGGAAAGTTAAAAAAACCTCCAAAGATTAAACACCCTCAACTCCGCTGATACCAGACGTGGTAAGGTTCAACATGGGATGTTCAATAAACAGTAGATTATTGACCGATAAGGTGTGGGGTGGTATACCCCACAGTGGAATAAACGGTAATGGGATACCATGAAAACAAAAATCAAGCCACAAATAAGCATAGAAGATTTGCGGGATGTTGTGGTCGGCAATCACGCCGAGGTAATAAATAACCAAGCCAAAGCAGACAAAAGATTTGATCGTATAGACGCTCGTCTTAATAGCGTTGATGCTCGGCTTGATAGCGTTGATGCTCGGCTTGATAGCGTTGATGCTCGGCTTGATAGCGTTGATGC
>JAPPIL010000018.1:0-1337 GCA_028877195.1 Pseudomonadota bacterium | reverse complement strand
TCGCCTTGCAGAGATACTGCTTATTCTAAAAAATAAACAGTAGATTATTGAACACCACAGTTAGGCAGGGAGTTAAGCCGCGTTCTTGTCTGCTGTTTGCTTTACCCTCAATACATGTAGTTCATCCTCATGAAAGTAGGCTTCCATGACGGCATTCTCGGAATCATATTCCTTGAAGGTCGTAAAGAATAACCACTTTCGTCTTATGGTTGCTTTGAATGATGTTTCTATTGACCTTCCCCCCTCCGAACCTCTTCCATCTTGCTTTGTGCAGCCTCTTGCTCATATGTATGACCGCTGTGCAAGTGCTGTATAGATGCACGCATGGATGATAGCTGCTATTACGACAGTTTGCGCCAGGGCACACTGTGCTTTAGCACCATCCAGACTATCCTGACTTTGCTAACTACAAACTAAAACTAAAGCCAAAAAAAAAACACCGATAAGATCTCGTCAGTTTGGTTTTTAATTGATGGAGAATGCGATGCGGGTTTCAATTATTATAGCGGTGTTGTCTTTGTTAATGCACGGTTGCCTGCTGCATGATGATGACTCTACTGCAAAGAATCGGGTAGCTCCTGGCCCTCTTTGGGAAAAGCACGAGTCCAGCAGGGTTAGACAAGAAGCAGAGTCATTACAAGGTTCGTGCCGTGCCTTGGGTGCATGGGTGAGCCATGGAGCTTATAAAGACCTCCTTGTCAAATATATAAACTGGACAGGCGATGTGGTCACAAAAGATAGAACCCCTACACCAGTGCCTAGAGCATTTGAAGCACATCACTATGTTCACGAAACAATCCGAAGCGAATTAAAAGAAGGACAGCCAAACTGTCGGTTAGATATCTGGATTGATTCTTTAGCAATAGAGTATGTGAAACATCACAACGTTAGATGCGCGCTTGCTCATACCGACAAGAATAATAAGGTGTTTTTCAAGATGATGTTCCACAACGAAATCGACCTTACATTCAAACGTAAAGATAGTGATCCATATGCAGATTGCGAGGACGAGCTTTTGTTTTTCAGCGGCAATGCAGACGGATCATTGACCATAGTAACAGGAACAGGGAAGGGAGATTCAGGTGTCCCGTTTAGGAGTGGAAAAGTCTTCTCCGCCAATGAAGATGGAGAGTTACCAAAAGACCAACAAGTAGAAGAGATAACCATTAGCTCTTCATCATTAGTAACTTATCAGCTACAAGAACACAGATAACCTCCAAACGGAGAGAGAAGAGTAAGCAAGCTTACTCTTCAATCGGAGTGCAGGATATCTGGCACGGCCGAACCTCGCTACTCGCACCATAAACTTCATCCAATCGCTACCGACCACTGAAGGC
>JAPPIL010000125.1 GCA_028877195.1 Pseudomonadota bacterium | reverse complement strand
CCTCTTGCTACACACTAACTTGCCGTTGCTTCACCAGTTATGCAACAAAGCCGTGGAAAGCCCTCCGCATAAAAGACAATAGGGAGAGAGCACGAGAGAGGGTTACCCTCTCTCGTATAAAAAAATATCAATATTCGACATACCAATTGAACGACTCAACCTTGATACCTGAAGCAGGGATGGACTTGCCGCTAACGCCGCCTGTATTTTGTCCCGCACCTGTGTTCTGTCCTGCGCCTGTGTTTGGACGCTGGTTGCCAGTGTTAGGTGGCTGTTGTGGCGGCTTGTTGTTCGTAGGCGGTTGGGTTGGCGGCTGTGTGTCCCTACCCGCGTCAATCGTGCCTCTATCTTCCGTGTTCGGAGGGTCAACTGCAATCGTTGGTGGTTGTGGCGGCGGATTTTCGTTAACATCAGTAACATCAATGACAGTGGTAGTGCCACCTGTGTTATCTTTGTCAACCACTCTATCTGGCTGCTCTGGTTCAGGTGGAACTTCAATAGTTGGTGTTTCCACAACGATTACCTGCACAGGTTTAGGCAACACGCAGTAAACTTTATTGCCGTAACTATCGCTATACTTATGCACCTCTAGACCATTGTTTCCCAATGGCTTGGGGCTGCTGTCGATGCACTTGTCATCGTAGGTAAAATTGCTGCAGACATTGAAGGTCTTTGCGCCCTTCTGCCCTGCTGCGTGTGTAATCGTCGTTAAGCTTCTCTCGCTGCTATGTGGAATGCCAAGACTGACATCGGTGTTTTTAGCAAGTGTCATAAAGCCTGCATTCTTGCCACTCGCTTTACCTTTGTAGCTCTTTACTTTGATTGTCCTTTGCGTTTTGAGAAAAGAAAAATTATCGCTTTCGTTGTATCTTTTGCTCTCACCTTTGATAACTTGAGCACCTGCAGTTACTTGGCACTGCTGATCTGTAGGCGCAAGACTTACATCTCCCGTTTCATCGTAGTCTATATTTGATTGTTGCTTCAGTAATGCATCAAAGGCTGCTTGCATTTTTTGTGCATCTGTTGCAACGAAGTAATTGTCTTTGACAAAGCTTTTAAAGAAAGGTGCAGAGATATTTTTACACAAGTGCTTTTCACCTGACGGCAAACCTGTGCAGACATTTAGATGCACCGCATAAACACTCATGTCAGCGACTGCTTTGCTTATCTGTTGGCTATGTTGAATCATACCCAGCAGGTGATTCAATGGATCAGAGTAAGCTTTTAATTCACCGCCGATACCCATAGCAGTGCTGGTTGGAGCTTCGCATGTATCATCAGCCGCTGGGTAGTCATTATCCAATACGCATCCCGCACTACTCTGCCAATTTTGTGCAGTTATCGTCCCTATCGTCGTTGGTAGCTGGCATGCCGAATTTTGCGATGCACCAGTGTTGAATGTAGCAATACTGCCATCATTGTAGGTTAGTGGCAAACCATCTGAAAAGATAACGACATGCTTGTAGGTCTTGCCGCTGTTGTTAGCATTTAGATAGTTCTTTGCCTTACTAAAGGCTTGCAAATAGTTGGTTGAACCATACGCTCCGTATTCCTTGAGAGTTGCAGGCACTAACTCGCCCGCAGCCAATTTCTTAATCTTGCCCGCTGCGCCTGCGCTGCTATTGCCATTACCAGTGCCGATTAGTGTATCTACTGTTGCTTCAAAGGCTGATTTGTCATCGCCCTTTGTTATCGTCAGCTTCTTTGCAAAGTCAGCATGTGAGCAGTATTTGAATGGGAAAAAAGCAATCTCCAAGCTGCTGGTTTCAAACGTTCCATCTTGAACCTTAGCAAACAAGCCAAGCAGGTAAGTTTTAAGTGCTGCAAAACGTTTTTGGTTGGGGTCGGTTTTCTGGAGTGAGAATGAACTGTCAAATAGCACTGCAACTTTTAGCGTTGGGATGGTCGTTTCAGTTGGTTTCTTCGCTTTGAGTAAATAACTTATCTCATTCGAGGGTAGGCACAAAGGCTCTGCTCCGCCACCGACATTGACTGTGCCTGCGTCGGGGTCAATACCATCTTGCACCGCTACTAAACATTGATGCATGTGCGTGTGATAAGCGCTTTGCTTATTGGTTAAATTCTTTTGGTCATACTGACCACGCACGTATGACTCCTCTGCTGGCAAACAAGCAAGCAGCGGTAAGAGCAGCATATATATAAAGTTATTCAATCGCATCGCTAGCCGTCTTTATGTTTGAGCAATCATCTAATACAGCATTCTCATCGCACACAGGCGAGTTGTCTACTATCGGGCACAGTGTCAAGCTATAGCTCTTATTGATCGGTGAATTGGGGTCATCGGCATAGAGGGCACTTAAATCTAACTTACAAGCTTGCGTAGTTTGGACATAAGAGAAGTTAAACTTTGCCTCATACCTATTCAGCCCCGTTTGTTTTTCAAATGTCAGTAGCGTGCCGTTATCTATACAATTCAAACATTCAACCCTTTGTAGAGGATGCGAAGGCTGCAAACTCAAAACCCCAACGCCCGTGAATTTAGTGGCTTCATCGCTGCGAGCAAATTTTTCCACCGTCGTTTCCAACTTTATGTAACGCGTAACCGCTCCTTCAGACTCGCCTGCAAAGCGAGGTTTATTACAACTTACACATACCAATGCTATGAGCAATGCTCTTGCTATCGAGTTACTAATTTTTCCTGCGCAAACCATGCTTATGGCACTCGCTTTCTATATGGAGTTAGCATGCAATAGGCAGCAACACCAATGCTTTGCTGGTGTTTAATAATATCAGTAATAACTACTATGTAACTAAACCAATCACGAGCGTTTGATGTTCTGGTTTTTGAAAATTCCATTAGACTTGTATTCATTAAGATTGTATCCTGTTAAAAATAAGTCCAAATAATATAACGAATAACCGTCTCAAACAGGCATGTCGGTAGGGTTAAGTGGGAACTTTAGAACAATTGTTTAACTGCTACAAAGTTAGGAGCTAAATCAAATGGATAGTCTGAAGGACAGTGGTGAATTAGACTCGGAAGAGAACGATGATGTTCTTGATGACGATGACGCTGCAACTTCTGCCGATGATGATAAATCCGATGATCGTGGTGAGTTAGATACTCCCGACGGCGAGCGCAAACAAAGCGTTAGCAGTTCATCTGCTCATAGCTCCAATAATGCTAAAGACCCAGTAAAAATCTATTTACGCAAGATGGGTTGTGTTGCCATGCTTTCAAGGGCTAACGAGATAGCCACAGCCAAGACCATTGAAGAAGAGGAAGGCAACCTCCTGCGCCAGGTCGTAGCGATACCTTCAGCACTGAAGAGTATTGTAGCCGTGGCACAAGACGCATTGGATAAAAAGATTTCGCTGCGTCATTTTGTCAAATCATGGGACGATGACGAAGACGAGGAAGTAAATAGCACCAATCTCGCCCGTGTTGAGAAACTAACACATGACTTTGTGCAGATATGTCGCAAGTCTATTGATACCAACACTGTTACCAACACCGACAAGCTGCTCAAGATATTGCTAGAGCTTGGCATCAACAAAAAACTTATCAACGCCACTATTCGCGACCTTTTGAAGGAAGGCGATAGTTTTAACGCCGCTAAACGTTCATTTGCTTGGTGTGCGGATAAGCTAAACCTCACTGAAGACAAGCTTATCGCAGTGCTTGACAACAAGCTAGCCAGTGATAGCGAACATATTATCAATAAGGCAAAAAAAGCACTGTTGGATATGCGTAAAGTTAGCGCTGATACTTTTATCCCATTAGCGGCAGTTGCGGCGAAGCTAAATAACTTGCGTGCTACCCAAGACAGGGCAAACACTGCTAAAAAACGGTTGGCCGAAGCTAATTTAAGACTCGTGGTATCTATCGCTAAACGTTACAACAATCGCGGTCTACAGTTTTTAGATTTAATTCAGGAAGGCAACATCGGCTTGATGCGAGCAGTGGAAAAGTTTGAATATCGTCGTGGCTATAAGTTTTCCACCTATGCTACTTGGTGGATTAGGCAGGCGATAACCAGAGCGATTGCCGATCAAGCTCGCACTATTCGGGTGCCAGTGCACATGATTGAAACAATCAACAAACTTACGCGCACGACACGGGCATTGACGCAAGAAATCGGTCGCGATCCCACAGTTGAGGAGTTAGCGATGCGAATGAAGCTTTCGGTAGAGAAAGTAAAAAAAATCTCACGCATCGCAGTTGAACCATTATCGCTTGAGACACCTGTCGGTGATGACGACAACAATCTTGGGGACTTTCTGGAAGATAAGCTCCAATCCCCTCCGTCTGAAAAGGTAATAACCAGTAGCCTGAACATCAGCACCCAGAAAACCCTTGCGACCCTGACCCCTAGAGAAGAAAAGGTGTTGCGCATGCGGTTCGGCATTGGTGAAGATATTGACCATACTTTAGAGCAGGTTGGCATGAGTTTTAATGTTACGCGTGAACGCATCAGGCAGATTGAAGCTAAAGCATTAGGTAAACTGCGCCATCCTTCGCGTAGCAAAAAACTACGAGCCTTTATTGAACCCATGTAGACTGCCGCTGGCTGATAGCGGTGATAAAGATCAAGGCAGGCGTTTGTTGCTTGCTTTTTAATCAGCAAATAGATACCAGTAGCCAACCCAAATTTCTAATCGGGCATACTATGAGCGAGATAATACCACTCACTGCCAGTGGTTATCAAAAACTAGAAAACGAACTAAATGATTTGAAGAGCAATGTTCGCCCGCAAGTCATCGCCGCTATTGCCGCAGCGCGCGCACATGGCGACCTCAAGGAAAACGCTGAATATCATGCAGCGAAAGAGAAGCAGGCATTTGTTGAAGGTCGTATATCGCTGCTGGAAGATCAATTGGCTCGCAGTAAAGTCATCAACCTTGACGGCGAAAAAATAGACAGAGTTAAGTTTGGCACATTCGTAACTTTAGAGGAAGGGGAGAGCGGCACGACCAAGACTTACCAATTAGTTGGCGATCTTGAAGCGGACATCAATGCCAATAAAATATCCATCAACTCCCCAATCGGCAAGGCCGTGCTCGGCAAGAGCGTAGACGATGAGGTGGATGTTGTCGTGCCAAAAGGTCGTGTTTTGTATACTATTGCGGCGATAACTGCGTAGATGCCAAGCCGCTTAATACTACTACTTATCATGCTGGCCTGCCGACCAGCTTCCTTCAAGTCGGGCAACAACAATGGCAATGGCACAGACAACCCCGACAGCAACGATACCTACAAGGTCAGCCTGCTCAAGCTGACTATCAAAGACAAAACTCGTGTCGCAGTTGACGCAGAGGTGCGTAGAGGCATCAATGTTGCCAGCAATGTGAAGATAGAATTTAAAATCGCTTGCCGCACTAATGCCCCTGATGAAACAAATGACGAGGATAGTGCTGGCAGCTATGGCAAACAGTTAACTCTTGGCACTGCAAATACCGACAAAGACGGGGTGGTGAAACGTGTTTCTGATAAAATCTTTCAACAGATTACAAAGGATGACGACAACCGCGAGTGTCTCGTGCTTGCAATAACCGATGATGGCGAGGCACATGAATTAGGAACGATGACGATCAATGCTGCCCTACGTCTCGTCTTTGATCTTGGTAAAGAACTGGTCATTACGACAAAAGATGAAGTATTTGATCTCTCTGAATGCAACGAACCGAAACTGCTCGTCTTACAGCGACAAACGATTCGTGGTGTAGCACTCATCAGCACGGACAGCAAGGAGTTCATTAAGACACCACGCAAAAACCTTTTTGAACGCATCCATGTTATCAATACCGTCGCCGACCCCGCAACGCTCAACTGCCAAATATATGGCAACATAATTTCAATGGCACACAGTGTCTATGAACAAGTAAACTTTGCTAAAGCAGCAAGCTTTGAACATCAGAGCGAGAAAATTTGGCTCAAAGATGGCAGCTACTGGCGACCAGCGCTGCAAGTTTGCCCTGACTCAACACCGAAAACCAGAGACGGATCAGAAGTCGATGCTCATGACGGTGATGTTGCGAAACCAGATTTAGCATGTATCGCCAAAGGCGACCAACTGCTGGTATATTACAAGGGTGTGTTCAAACTTTACCTGATAAGCACCGACTAGTGGGACTTCGATTGGCTTAACATGCAAGACTACAAAACGATCTATACAGCTACTGATGTTAAACACCACCCCCCACTCGCAGGTGAATACCCTTACACTCGTGGTGTTTACCCAAACATGTATCGCCATCGCCCGTGGACGATTAGGCAGTATGCGGGTTTCTCGTCGGTTGCGGAGTCCAATGCCTTCTATCGCCAAGCATTGCAAGCGGGTCAAACTGGCTTAAGCATCGCCTTTGATCTGCCAACTCATCGTGGCTATGACTCATCACACCCACGTGTGCAGGGCGATGTTGGCAAGGCGGGAGTTGCGATTGACAGTGTTGATGACATGCAGGAACTGCTGGCTGGCATCCCACTGGCCAAGACAAGTGTCTCGATGACTATGAACGGCGCAGTTTTGCCGATATTAGCGAGTTTCCTCGTCGTTGCTGAAGAACAGGGGGTTGCTAAACAACAGGTTAGCGGCACAATTCAAAACGATATTCTGAAAGAATACATCGTCCGCAACACTTACATCTACCCACCAGATGAGAGTATGCGCATCAGCACCGACATTATCACTTACTTGAGCGAACATTACCCGCGGTTCAATAGCATCAGTGTCAGCGGCTACCATCTCCAAGAAGCAGGCGCTGAACCCGCACTGGAATTGGCGTTCACCATCGCTAATGCTTTAACTTATTTAGATGCTGCTTGTGCGCGTGGCTTAAGCGTTGATGCGGTCGCACCGCGGATATCGTTCTTCTTTTGTATTGGCATGGATTTTTTACAGGAGATTGCCAAACTCCGAGCTGCTCGCAGTCTGTGGGCTGAATTGGTGCGTGCCAAGTATCAACCGCAGAATCCACGTTCATGCATGCTGCGCACACATTGCCAGACATCAGGCTATTCATTGACTCAGCAGTCGCCACTCAATAACGTCGTGCGCACGACGATAGAGGCAATGGCAGCCGTGCTCGGAGGAACACAATCCTTGCATACCAATGCCTACGACGAAGCAGTGAGTTTACCAACTGACACCGCCGCAAAGGTCGCACGCGACACGCAGCTAATTCTACAACATGAAACAGACCTCTTACGCACTGTTGACCCTTTAGCTGGTAGCTACGCAATTGAGCATCTGACTGCAAGTTTGCAACAGCAAGCCAAGAAGATAATTAACAATATCGCTGCCCAAGGCGGGATGTTGGCTGCCATAAAAAGCGGTTATGCTAAAGAGCAAATAAAAATCAGTGCCGCCCGTCGTCAAGCGCTGGTAGATAGTGGCAAACAAGGAGTTATCGGGGTAAACAAATTCACCAGTCCTGATGAATTACTTGCTGTGCGTGAGATCGACAGCAACGATTTACTACAACAGCAGCAGCATAAACTCACCCAACTCAAGCAAAAGCGCAACAATCACGATGTTCAACAAGCGCTAGCAAATCTCACGCAACAGGCTAAAACTACCACTATCAACCTCATGCCTGCCACTCTCGACGCGGTGCGTGCTCGTGCCACTGTTGGTGAGATAAGCGCAGCATTGGCAACGGTGTTCACACGTTACCAACCGCAAGCACAAGTAGAACTTACTGATACCTATGTTAGTAATTACGGGGAAGACGATACCGTCGCACGCGTTCGCACTAGAGTTGAACGCTTCAAAAGCCGCACAGGACGCAGACCGCGTATCCTCGTTGCTAAATTTGGACAAGATGGACATGATCGTGGCATGCATGTCGTCGCCGTTGGGTTCAGCAATTTAGGGTTTGATGTTGATTTAAGCCCCCTATTCCAGACTCCTGAAGAAGTAGCAAGATGTGCGATTGAGAACGATGTTCATGTGCTTGGCATCTCCTCGCACGCCGCTGCGCATAATATCCTGTTGCCCAAACTAGTCGCCGCTCTCCAAGCTGAAGGTGCAACCAAAATTCGCATTGTTTTGGGAGGTATAGTGCCACCGCAAGATTACGATTATCTCCATCAACAGGGTGTTAACGCAATTTTTGCGACTGGCACCCCAATTCCTGCTTGTGCCGAAAAAGTTTTAGATATTCTTGAGCACTGATGGCGCAAACTAAAGCCATATTAATTGAACTACGCGCTGGCAAACGCCGTGTGTTAGCGGAAACCTTATCGCTATTGGAAAGCGATCACCCAGACTCTTGTCAGCAAGCATTGGACTTACTGCAGGCGATGAACCAAGCTCCACTAGCCGTAAGGTCTGGGGGCGCAGAGCGCACCCAGACCTTACGACTAGGAATTACTGGCTCAACAGGAGTCGGCAAAAGCACACTTGTGCAGGGGTTAGGCAAGCGTCTTCGCCAACACACGGCTGTAGCGGTATTAGCGGTAGACCCTACTTCGCCTCGCACGGGTGGTAGCATCCTTGGCGATAAAATTCGCATGCAGGAGTTTGCCAACCAACCAAACGTCTACGTGCGACCGCTGCCCAGCTCTGTTTCGATTGGCAAGCTAGCGGCAA
>JAPPIL010000118.1 GCA_028877195.1 Pseudomonadota bacterium | reverse complement strand
CTCTACTTGTAGAGACGCTGTTACAGCACCCCACCTTTACAAACAGTCTGTCAATCGGAGAAACCAAGTATAGGACAGCACTGTGCCTTCGGGGGCGCGGGGGCAGAGCACCCGTGCAATCGCAGCATGCGCACACGCATGTGAAGCAATGCAGCGCCCCAGTCATAACCCCAAATCACGAAGTAACACACAAGTCTATAGGGTATGACCGCTGGTACATCCTAGTAGGTGCAGTAACCGCATGACTTTCATTAACCAACATCTGTTGACATTGATGGCATTGATTGTGCCGCTCGGTGGTGCGTTGATAACGTTAGCTTTGCGTCCTGCTTATGCACGCATAGCAGCACTGGTCAGCACGGTTGGGGTGTTTATGCTTGCTTTGCACATGTTCCATTATTTTGATGGGACAAGCGCTGAACTGCAGTTTATTGAGCAGTATGCTTGGTTTCCTACATACGGCATCAGTTATTTTGTCGGGATTGATGGGATCAGCCTGCTGCTAGTCTTGCTGACGGCTTTCCTTTTTCCATTGCTGGTGTTGAGTCTTTGGCGACAACTCAACGACCGTCTCAACATTTACCTTGCGCTACTACTGTTTTTACAAGCAGGGATTATCGGGTCGTTGGTGTCCCTAGATTTAGTGCTATTCTATGTTTTTTGGGAAGTCATGCTCATCCCGATGTATTTTATCATCGGCATGTGGGGAGGAAAGAAACGCCTATATGCGACGATGAAATTTTTTATCTACACAGCATTTGGTTCATTGTGGATGCTATTGGCGGCGATTGCGTTGTATGTCATTCACTTTCAGCAGACGGGTGAGTTTTCAGCCAACTTGCTTGAACTTTATCGTTTGGACATCGCAGGCTACTGGCAACACCTGTTGTGTGCTGGGTTTATGCTGGCGTTTGCGATCAAAGTGCCGCTGTTTCCGTTTCACACTTGGTTGCCTGATGCGCATACGGAAGCACCGACGGCGGGGTCAGTTATCTTGGCGGGAGTATTGTTGAAACTTGGCATCTATGGTTTGTTGCGCTTCGCAATTCCGCTGTTTCCCGATGCAGTGCACGACTTTGCGCCGTTCTTGCTTGGGTTTGGGGTTATCGGCATAATTTACGGGGCGCTCACTGCTTGGGCACAACGGGATGCGAAACGTTTGGTCGCCTACTCGTCGGTATCGCATTTAGGTTTTGTGGTTATCGGTTCGTTTTCACTGCTATCTTCAACGCAGGGTTTATCGGAGATAGCGCTCACTGGTGCGATTTATCAGATGATCAATCACGGTATCAGCACAGGAGCGCTGTTCTTTTTGATCGGTGCGATCTATGAGCGTGCTCATACACGTCAGATTGCCGACTACGGGGGGTTGGCAGCGAACATGCCGATTTTTGCGGTAATGCTTATCGTTGCGACGCTTGGGTCAATCGGTTTACCAGCGACAGGTGGATTTGTCGGTGAGTTTTATATTTTGCTGGGTGCATTTGCCGCCTCGCCGTATGTTGCGATTGCCGCAACGTTTGGGGTATTGCTCGGTGCGATTTACATGCTTTCCTTATGCCGAAGAATTTTATTCGGTGAACGCAAGAACCCCGACCTCAAGGACTTAAGTGGCATTGAGGTTGCTTATCTCTTGCCGTTGATTTTGTTGGTGGTAATCATGGGCGTGATGCCAGAGTATTTTTTGGCGAAGACCAAACCTGCAATCGCACATCTTGCTAATAATTTTAGAAATTATCATTTAACTGTGCGCAACACTGACACCGCTGTCGCAGTTAGGCAGGCACACGAATGATTGAATTACCCGTCATCGGTGTTGATTTCTATCGTCATGCTCTACCGATAATATCGTTGTTAGTGGGATCGTTATTGCTCTTGCTGTTTGCGGTGAACAGCATTCTGGCGGATAGGCGAGTTATATTTGTAGCAACGTTGACTTTCTTATGCTCGGCGCTGTTATCATCTGTTTGGTTGATGGGGAGTCAATACCAAGCGTTTGGCGGGGCGTTAACGATTGATGCGATTGCGGTGTTTGGGCATCTGTATGTCTTGGTCGTAGCTATCGGTGTATGTTTGTTGTTCTGGGAGTCATATCTTGCCGAGCGTTTTTGGCGCGGAGACATTGCCTGTATCTTTTTACTGACAGTCGCGGGCATGTTAGTGTTGGTATCCAGCACTGATATTCTGACGATTTTTGTTGGGCTAGAAACCTTCTCACTCGGTATCTATGCTTTGATCGGGTATGTCAAAAAAACACAACCTGCGCAGGAAGCGGCGATAAAGTATTTTATTCTCGGCTCGTTTGCGGCCGCACTGCTATTGTTTGGGTTTGCGCTCCTGTATGCTGGCAGTGGTTCGCTGGTTATCACTCAAATCGCAACGACTGATAATGAGCTGTTTGCTCGTATTGGTGCGGTATTTATCGGGGTGGGCTTGGCGTTCAAGTTGGCGCTTGTCCCTTGTCATCTTTGGACACCTGATGCCTATCAGGGCGCTCCTACACCGATGACCGCGTTGATGGCAATTACAGTGAAGGCGGCGATAATCCTCTTGGCTTTACGCTTTATCACTGCGGGTATGGCTGTTACTTGGCTCTTACCGATACTGACCTTGTTTGCTTGTGCCTCTATGCTGGTTGGCAACCTCATGGCTTTATCGCAACGCAATGTCAAACGAATGCTTGCCTATTCGTCTATTGCGCATGGTGGTTATTTGGCGATGGCATTGGTTGCGGTTGGCAACCATATTGAATTAGCGAATGCGGTGCTTTACTACTTGCTTGCTTATGGTTTGTTGGCGTTAGGGGCATTTGCGATTATCACTTGGCTGGAAAGCGAGGAGCGTGAGCATATCACGATGGATAATTTGCGTGCTCTGGGTATGCGGCATCCTTATGTGAGTCTAGCGTTAGCGGTGTTTATGTTGGCGTTTGCTGGTATACCGCCGACAGTTGGTTTCTTTGCGAAGTTAAGTATTTTTCAGGCGGCGATGATCAGTGAGCTTTATCTGTTGCTTATCGTTGGTGTGGTCGGTTCAGCAATTTCGTTTTACTATTATTTGCGGGTAATTTTGCTGATGTATTTTGATAACAGTGCTGCGAGTGAAGCGCAGGCGGCAAGTGGTCTGCATGGCACAAGCAAACCACTACTTGCGTTGATTACTATCGCTTTAATGGGCGCTCTTGTTCTCGGTATCGTTATGCACCGTCAACATCTACCGTCGCTGACGCATCTTCAACATGTCCGCAAATAGTTTTACGAGATGAGTGCAGCATCTGGCAAAGCTGAAGAACGTCTCTCCGCAAACCAAATACTATGCGTCTGAATAAGTATTTAGCAATATATGGAGCATGTTCATCGCGTCGTGCTGCTGATGAATTGATTAGAAAAGGTGTGGTGCAGGTCAACGGCAAGCAAGTGCTGGATTTAGCCACCCAGATAACGGTAGGGCAGGACGAGATACTGGTGGCCAATGTGCCTGTGCGGACGAGCAGTGCTCCACTTGTCTACTGGCTGCTTAACAAACCTCGTTGCTTGCTCGTGTCGCATCAAGCTGAAGAGCATAAACGCACGATATTCTCGTTGCCGATGCTGCGCAAAATAAAATTTCCGCTCAAGTATGTCGGTCGCCTTGACTACTTGTCAGAGGGCTTGCTGCTGCTTACCAACGATGGTCAGTTGGCTTATCGCTTGATGCACCCAAGCTTCGCTACCGAAAAGGTCTATGAAATATTGCTACACGCTAAACTCACCGACGAACAGATGCGAGCGGCAAGACAGGGGAACTTGTTGCCCGACGGTCAGGTGCGCTACTTCAAAATTTCACCCGTTCAACGCCAGTATCTCGGTGCTTCTTATGGGCATTGGTATCGGGTTGTCGTGCATGAAGGGCGCAACAATCTCTTGCGACGGGTATTTGCCGCGTTGAATATGAAGGTTTTACGCTTGCTTAGGGTGGGGTTTGCTGGTTTACAACTTGATAGGGAGTTGGTAGCAGGCAGTTATCGGCAGCTGACAGCTGTAGAGATAAAAAATTTACGCAGGTTAACAGCTATACCTAAAGATACTTGTAATAAGAGAGGTAAATAAATGAGACTGGCAACACTCGCAGACGGTAGTCGTGATGGCAAATTGATTGTCGTGGCATCAAGGCGTGATGAATATGTCGCAGCTAGCAACATCGCTCCGACTTTACAGATGGCACTTGATAACTGGGATAAATGTGAACCTGCTTTACAGCTGCTCGCCCAGCAACTTAACTCTGGGCAACTTGTTGGTGATAAAATAGACGTGCGAATGCTGGCATCGCCCTTGCCGCGTGCGTATGAATGGGTTGATGGTTCAGCCTTTCTCCATCATGTCCGACTGGTGCGTAAAGCTCGTGGTGCGGAGTTGCCTGCAACACTGCTTGAAGACCCGCTCGTTTATCAAGGTGGGTCAGGGCATTTCCTTGCTCCAACTTCTGACATCAACATTATTAACAGTGAGTATGGCTACGATTTTGAAGCAGAGGTCTGTGTGGTGTTGGCCGACACGCCTCTAGGGACAAGCGCGGCACACGCACATGCGCAGGTGCGACTGTTTATGCTGGTGAATGACGTTTCTTTGCGTGGTTTGATACCTGCTGAATTGGCGAAAGGGTTTGGTTTTTTCATTTCAAAACCTGCCAGTGCCTTCTCTCCTTATGCTGTAACTGCCGATGAGTTAGGCGACAGTTGGCGAGAGGGAAGGGTGCATTTGCCGTTGCTCACCAAGTTAAACGGCAAGCAATTTGGCAACCCGAATGCTGGTGTGGAGATGCATTTTTCTTTTGCTGATTTGATCGCCCATATCAGTAAGACGAGAGCGTTTACCGCAGGGACGATAGTTGGCAGTGGCACAGTCTCTAACTCTAGCGCTGGTGTCGGCTCTTCCTGCTTGATGGAAAAACGCATGTTGGAAACGATTGCTACTGGCAAGGCGAGCACGCCGTTCCTGCAGCGAGGTGATAGGGTTGAGATAGAGATGTGTGATGCCGATGGACGCAGTGTCTTTGGCAAAATTTCCCAAGCATGCGTTTGAGTTCATACGACGCAGCCCTTGCCGCGATCAAACTCCTTGAACAGTCAGGCTTTCAGGCAAGACTTGCGGGTGGTTGTGTCCGCGACCGTTTGCGCGGTGTCGCACCTAAAGACCATGACATTGCGACTGACGCACAACCAGAACAGGTGATAGCACTCTTCAAACAGGCTGGTTATCGCACTGTTCCAACTGGTATCAAACATGGCACGATTACATTGGTGTATGATGGCATCGGCATTGAAATAACTACTTTGCGTGCTGATGTGCACACCGATGGTCGGCATGCGGTGGTTGAATTCAGCAAGGACTTCGCTCTTGATGCGGCGCGACGGGATTTCACCGTCAATGCCATGTATGAGGATAGACATGGCAAGGTGTATGACTACTTTGCTGGACAAAGCGATTTGCAGGCACGCAAGTTAGTTTTTGTTGGTGATGCCGATCAACGCATACAGGAAGACTATCTACGCATCATGCGCATGTTTCGGTTTTGGGCGCAGCTCCAGTTCACTCCGACACCAGCGGCATTGGCTGCAACTACAAGGCATAGCGATGGCTTGGCATTGATCAGTCAGGAACGCATCACTGCGGAACTGATGGCTCTGCTGCGGGAGGCAAAGATCGCACTAATCGTTGAACAGATGTTTGCGGTTGGAGTTATGGCACAGATATTGCCTGCGATAAAATTCAAGCGGACGATGTTGGCTGCGATAGTAGCGACGGCAAAAGTAGAGAAGGAGTATCGCAGCCTTGCGCGGCTAGGGATACTGTTAGATGCCGTAGAAGACTCTGAAGCTTTACAAGCGTTGATCGCTGGCTTGCGTATGTCTAACAACAACCAAGCGCAGTTGCTGGTGTTGATAAAGATGGCGGACAAGTTAGCTGAAGTTTCTAGTCGTGCTGCAGCAATGCAGTTGATAGATGCCATTGAGCGCCGCACGTTTATCGGTAGTTTTTTGCGCATGTATTATCCTATTTGGTCGGTGCGGTATGGCGGCAAACTGCGAGGGTTAGAGTTTATGTATCAAACTGAACTTGAAGACGGCGACTTGCGGCGTTCAGGGTTGCCGATAACTGGCGATGATTTGTTAGCATACTTTGGCAAGCCTGCGGGTGTATGGGTAGGAAAACTGTTGGCAAAGTTGCGTTGGGAATATCGGGAAAAAAAATGGCGAACAAAAGACGAAGGTTTAGCCCTTGCTAAACGTTTGATTTAGCAAGGGCGTTTCTATGGGCAGCTAGTTGTCCCTTTCATCAGCATCAGCGCTTGCTGCGTTTGCTTCCTCACGGCGCTGAACTTCTCTAATACCTAAAGCTTTGCTCACCTTATCCCAAGCATAGCTGATATTTCGCTTGTTCACGATTGCCCACACCGCAGCGTATAGAGCCGTGCCTTTGACGACATAGGGTGTCAAAGCCTTATAGGTTCTAACATGGTAGAGTTTTGCCATGAACGGTGAAGCAAGAACCGTTGTAATTATCGCTACCGATGCGATAGAGGTGAAGCTTGCCCAAGAACTCAACTTGGTTGGAAACGGCGGATACATCTTGACGTAGGTTATCAGTTCCTGTGCGCCTTCCTTGCTAACTTGGTAAGGGATGCCATCTTCTAAATGTGTGGTAATCTGGCGATAAAGTCTTCTTTTGGTCGCGGCATCTGCACCCTGCATCTGTAGCAGGATAGCCATAAACTGTGCTAGGTCAGATGTCGCCACACCCTCGCTGATACCAAGTTCATCTTCAACCATCCTAACTTCGCTAACAAGGGCACTTGGCACACTACCATACTGTGCATAAATATCTACCAAATCATAGTATGCGTTCTGCATTGACTCCGAGTCATCACGCTCTATCGCTTGATGTAAAGCAACCTTGGTTTGCATAAAGTGGTGATTGAGAAATTCGTGATTTCCTTCTCGGTGTTTAGCAGAAGCATAGAGCAGCGTCCAAGGCCAGGCAAATGCCCATGTCCCCCAGAATAACGAAGTCAACCAAATCGGCACGACCGCTCCCATCGGTTGTTTGGCAAGGAATGGTTTAGCGATAAAGCTAAACAAGATTCCGATTTGAATCATACTCAAACCAACGAGTAGTGTCTTGATGAAGTAATGGCTGTAATCAACCTCGGTAACATTGATTAGAGATTTGCCCATATCAGCGATGCCACGTGCGTAAGTTTCCTCCATATCATCACCAGTTACAAACAGCATATCAAGTGGCTGATAGTTTGTTTCACGCACCTTGTTTAATGTTCCGTAAACTAGTGAGTATCTTCCTTGCGCCATGACATTATGTGCCCATACCTGCCCGATGGCTTCGGATGTATGATGGCGATGCCAGAAGGGGAAGTTCTTCGTAACTAACAGTTCGGACAAGTCGCGATTAGTGCCAAAAATTTTTGACCTTGCGCCATACAACCCTTCGTAGACAATGACCGTAACGAAATCAAACACGAATGATTGCCAAGCATACGAGGAAACAAAATCATCAGGGTCGGCTTTGCGCAGATACGTGTAGTAGTCTACTGACACGGTAGAAAGGAATTTACCAACCCCCCAAGCTGCGTCGTTCAAACCATTACTGACTTTATGTAAGATGTTCCTGCTCTTTCTGATGTGATAATCAGACTCTAACACCTGCGGTTTAGTCTTCGCCAAGAAGTCAAACACCTGTTTAGTGGTAACGTTGCGTAAATCGTTATACACTTCTAACTTGGTGTAGAGTTTCATTACTTCGTTCTCTAACCCAGCCGCGACGACTTGCCATTTTTTCTTAAAGTGCTTGTCAGCAGTGATGCTTTGGAAAGCGTCAATATCGCTAGGGTCAGTGCCAGTCGCCTTGATAAAGTCTTTGATAACGATAAGCCTTGCTATCTCCCAGCCTATTGCCTGTGCCCTTATACCCTGCTGCTGTAAAATAGAGATGGCGTTGCGGCGCATAACATTCTGTTCTACTTCGGTAGCGCGATCAAATGGGTTAGGCATGTTGAAACCGATACGCACACTTTCATCAGGCTGGAGACCGATTTCTTTACCAAGCGGTGAGCTGCCATCAATCCGTGTTGCTGGCGACAAGCCTGCCGCTAACGTTGGGAACAGTAAATCTTGACCTGTAAGTTTTGAAAGGTAATGCCACACTGGTAATGCGACAGCAGCAAACACTCGCATACCGATTAGGGTGAGTTGTTTTCTAAAGTCCCAGTCGTGGCCAGTCGCATCAGCGGAGATAGAACCAAGTATCCCTATCGCAGGGATAATCGCAATACCAGCCAGCATGCCATAAATCGCATAGCGACGATAGTTGGGGCGAATTCGGTCGTAGCGATGTTGTAATTGTTGCGGCAATCCAATCTTGTTTGGTAAATGCTTTTGCTTGAGGATATTGGGCACAAGTTGCTTCATAGAAAAACTAGCACTCAAGAGATGTGCTGCCCCAAGCCCTACACCCGCTAACCCCGCTGCAGTTAGCACGTTAGCAGCGAGGAATTTCATGTTGTCAGCGGTTAGCTTTTGATAGATTCCACGCTTAACCTTG
>JAPPIL010000064.1:4420-8602 GCA_028877195.1 Pseudomonadota bacterium | reverse complement strand
GTCTTATTGTCGTTAGCTGGATAGTAGATCGCATAAAAAGCATCACATCAAACATACCAAAGAATACAAATTACAGCGGAACATACGATATCAAAGACATTTTAAATTTTACTGAAGAGTATAAGGAGTGCTTTGAAAGGGGTGAAAGAGACAGACAAGTATATATCGAGCAAATCGCTATGTACCTGACAGACATGATACTCCTGATGCACAGAATCGAGCATGAATAGATGTAAAACTTAATAAACGGGTTGCATCTCACTCAATTTACTCGCCATTGCATCAAGCATCATCATCAGATAGCCCGTAATAGTCATTGTGTAGCGCAAAGCAGTTGCGGAAATCATATAACGACCGTGCATCAACAAGAGCGTCGCTCATAACAAAGCGAATGTAGCCATAAAGATTAAAGCCGTCTACGTAACAGATGGTTCTCAAAGCAATCTCAAATAACCGAAGGCGGCTTCACAAGTGGAGCCGCCCCGTCCCAGCCACCGAAATCGCTGGGGAGTGTACCTGTATTATCGGTATCCATGCCTGAAAGATCAAGTGGTCAATAAACATTAGGGCGTGTTGACCTGCCACGAGGCTGCTCATATAGGCTTTGACCTTCCCCCCGAAAGATCAGGCGACTTCGTTCTTCGTGACGGTAAACTTCAGATCAAACACTGCCAGACAACGATTGAGAGTTCGGTAACCGAAGTTGCGTTTACCACGCACAAATCCCGAAACATTCTGCACTGGTATGGAAGATTTTTCGGCAAACTCTTTTATTCCCATACTGGTAATTGCTAATCGCAATGCTTCTTCAATGCTATCGTCGAACTCCAGGGAGTGTAAGATCACTCCTCTAGCGAACTCTGGGTCAAGCATTTTAGTAGCAATCATCTTGTCGTAGGAATTACTTCTCCTCGCCATATTTTCTCCAACAATCCTTTGCTAACTCAATATCTCTAGCCTGTGAACTCTTGCTTCCACCTAACAGGAGCAAAACCCTGTCATCATATTTTGCAAAGTAAATTCGCAATCCTTTGTAAGAAAGCTTTATTTCCCAGACACCGTGACCGAGAGATTCAACATTTTTGCGGCTACCACCTAGTGAAACTCTCCTGACATACCTCATCACCGCTACCTGACTTTTGGCTTCTAGTGCATCAAACCATTTTACAAACGGAGACTGCCCAGAGTCTGTGACGTAGTAGTCTATGTCCATACTACAATATTAGTCTATTTTGATTAATATATCAATAGAAAATACCCATCCCTATTCCAGCACCTAGAAGAAAAAGTGAAGGTTGTGAAATTGAAAATTACAGCCGCATTATCCTCGCTGCATGGAGTTTGGAGCTAGGTAATGTGTCCACTTTTTTGGGGCTACTCCATCTCGCTCAAACAATCCTTTCGTAACAATTAGCCCGCCATCTTCTCTAAATTTTCACGAATAAATTCTAGCCTAAGCTATTGCTCATCCTCCAGCCACTCCTGACGCAATTCTGCCATTACTTGCTGGCGTATCTCACGATCGAGCAGTTGTTCAACTGCCATCTCTCCTGCAACTATCTTTTTGATAATTTCGCTACCACTTACTTCAGCCCAGCGCGCAGCCAGTCTGTCCGATTTTTGGGCTTTTCTTTCCAGATATGCACTTTCCTCTGCTGGCTTTATAGGCATCATACCCGTGTAAGCCATTGCTTTTCGCTTCATACGCCAAAAAGCCATCGCTGCTCCTTGCTTATTGCGCAAAGCCATTGCTTTTTGCTTATGAATCAAAGCCGCGGCAGCTGCTACTGGCATCCCTTTTCTTATAGGCATGTCTCCTTCCCAGCCCGTCCCATCTCTGTGTTTCCTAAACTGTTCGGCCACATACCTAGCCGGAGTGCCGTCGTATTGTATCTTGTCAAATCCCATCAGAACCTCAGGCTCAATGCCTTGCGCCAAGAGCATGGCGGTAATCTTAAAATTAACCCAAGCAGGGCGATTTACAGCCCAGTGTAGCGGGGCGCGGCCAAATATATCGACCGCGTTGGATCAGCACCGTTTTTGAGTAAAATTTCCACCGCGAGAGGGTCGCCAGCTTCTGCGGCAAGATGCAAAGGGGTGTGACCTTGCGGGTGTCTGGCATTGACGTTAGCACCCCTCTTAATCAGCAGTTTAAGAATTTCATGGTCGGGGTCATTGTTATCTATAATGATCGTTCCTCCGCCACTACGCAGGACACTAAACCAATCGAGGCTATCATACGACAGTTTGTGCATTTCAGGATTAGGATGGGCTGAGCGGCTAAAAAAATCTACTCCCATTGTTGTGCTGTAATGCTTGGCTTTAAATAACTTGCGAGCCTTATAGGTCGGAAGATCTCGAAACCATCTATATCTATACTCAGTCACCCCTGCAAGATGTGGATTGTCGCCTTGACGATGAACATATGCCGCATCAAATATCGCTACGCCAGGTTCAACCCCATAATCGAGTAGCGTCTCAACGACAACCTTATTGCCCCAACGGGTGGCTAATATGAGGAGAGGCTGGCCTTCTGCTCTGATGACCTGCTCAATCTCTCCCTCATCTTCTACTAAAGACAGAAATGCCTCCCTATCATTCACTAAGATCGCAGCTCTATTCAGAGTTTTGGACAATCCTTGTGCGTAACCATAGGGACTAGGAGTAAGGTGCAGTAAGTTGCCTAACCCTGTCCAGCGTTTTGATGCGTTCGTTGCGTTGCTAGTGTGAAAGTTGCTGGTAGGTTCGCTCAAGTAGTCTGCCACCCGCTGACGTGCCCGCTCTACGTCACGAAGAAACTTATCCCACTCAAGGACATCTTTAATTTCAATATGCGACAGTGCTGTCCTGCCTGCATTGTTTGTCTTGTTGGCATCTGCACCATGCTTCAAGAGAAGATGCAGCAGCGAATCCCCCCTGAAATCGTAGAGTTCCTCTATCGCTACGATGTGCAAACCTGTATTGCCCTGCTCATCTCTGGCGTTGACATCTACCTGCCCTGCCTCCAGTGCGGCTTTAAGGGTTTCATAGTCGTAGTTCCTGACCGCTTCATACAAGGGGATGGGGGAAGAAACAAGCTGATCCTCAACACTAAGTGTCTGCGTCTGAGCAACCTGCACCACAGGCTGAGGCATGTTCTGCGCTAACACACTGCCAGAAGCGATTTGAGCCGATAACACAGCCATTGCCAACCACGACGCGGGCTTATCAAGAGACTTTGCCATCCAAGGGCTATGCCTCACCTTGTCCGTGAACTTGGCAACGCCACCCCCTTGGGCTTGCACCTCATGCAAACTGGATAAGATAAGCACCAGTGCGATGCTTGTTAGCAAGCTTAATTTTTTTACTCCGAACCAAATCATCATATTAAAATCCAAATTTTTCAACAAAACACACCATTGTCGTCACAAACATGCCTTAATATCTTATTGGTTGGCAAGCTTTTTACCCTTGTCAGCAAAAATGTAGGTTAACAAAATTTTTCAAAATAGGATTTTCTCAACAGTTCTATGATGTTTAAGACAGCTTCCACTGCGTGCATATTGGCTTTGAGGCGGGTGTTGATTTCAACTTCAGCGCTTCTATCTCCTGCTTGATTGTCGCCTCGATGCTGTTTAACTCTGGCGAAGACAAGGAGGCAGACACTGCTGAACCTTGACAAGTTTTCAGTCTCTGCTCCGATAGGTCGCAAGCGTGAGTTTGAGCAAAAGGACATAGAGCTATATGCATCATACGCCAAACCCTTGCTTTGATGCGGTCATGCTTCTTTACCTTCCATTCACCTTCCCCGTAGCCCAGAAGACCTGCGGAATCCAAGATTAAATCAAAAGGTAACTTCGAGTTTCTAATCGCTTGCTTTCTTAATTATTCAACAGAGCCGCAAAGTCCCCCCTGTTGCAAATATAAGCATCGTTGTTTACTGAACAAGGTCAGTGTTTTCTGCACACATTTGTCTGTGCCAAGACCTCCTGCCTTTCAGTCATAAGGGGGTAGCTCCACTTGGGGTTAGCTTCGCAGACTCCTGCGCTTCACTCGAAAAGCAAGCAAGCTTGCTCTGCTCGCTCCGCTTACTCTTGACACATATTGATGTATACAACATATACGTGGCGGGGCCGCCGGCGGGGGTGGGGGGGGGGGGGGGGGGGGGGGCGGGGGGGGAGCGGGGGGGGAGGCGTGGGGGGG
>JAPPIL010000064.1:0-4410 GCA_028877195.1 Pseudomonadota bacterium | reverse complement strand
CATTTTATAGTTCAGTTACGCGATTAGATCCATCATGTTAACTCCTCTAAAATCTATCTAAAACCTATCAGTCTCTCGTTACTGTTGCCTTGCTCTCTTGTTGGCATAGATAACTCAAAGACTACTTCATCGTTGGCGATGATGGTAGCATTTATTGTCATGCTGCTATCCCGCTGGAGATCAATGTGGTAGTCGTTGCCATTATTGATCACACCTTGAATAATCCCTTGCGTGAGTGGGTGTTTGATCAGTTTTTCAAATTTGCGAGCAATCTCTCTTGCTCCTAACTTTTGGTTGTAGCCCATTTGGGCTACAACCTCTATCGCTGCTTCGCTGAGGGAGACAATGATGCTGTTTCCCTGCAAAATACGGTTAAACTCAGCAAGTTGCTTGTTTACAAGACGGGTGGCTGTAGTTGTGTCAAGTTTGTTGTAGGTATATACGGCATTAAGACGAATCAGTACTTCACTGGCAAAGTCATGTTGGACATCTCTGCTGTTGGTGGTAAGCATGATGATAGTATTGGTAAAATCAACCTGACGTTGTCTGCTATCGGTAAGACGACCTTCGTCAAGCAACTGCAGTAGCAGGTGTTGCACTTCATGATGTGCCTTTTCAATTTCATCGAGCAAAATCACCGCATGTGGCTTTGCTTTCACCGCCCGCGTCAGCAAATCAGACAGTCCCGCAACACTTGCTGGATGCTTAAACCTACTCATGTCCGCGATAATTAAGTTGTCCGCACTAGTGAACCAATACCGCGTTAACACCTTTGCTGTCTCAGTTTTGCCTACACCAGTCCCCCCTGCAAGCAAGAACGCAGGCAAGGGGGCGGGTATTGGCGGAAAAACCAATCAGTGCGACCGACAATTTGCTAGCAATGTCGGCAAGAATATCATCCTGTCCATAAATATCTTTTTGTAACGCTGGCAATAGACCTTTAAGTTTTTCACTAGTGCTCTTGAGGATGGTGTTAACATCAATGTTTAGTTTTTCGGCGATTACAGCCGCGATGTGTTGCTCGGTTAACTGCTTTGCATCGTCAGGCAGAGATACCAAAGCTTCTTCGAGCAGGTTGACAGCTTTGCGCGGTTGCTGCTGTGCCGTCAAGTAGCGATCAGATAGAGTCACTACTGCTGACAATGCCTCAGCAGAAATAGCAATGCCATAGTGTTCTTCATTGCTCGTCTTGGTATCTTGTAAAATTTTCAGAGTTTCTTCTGGCGAGGGTGCATCAATGTCAATGCGCAAGAAACGCTCTACGATAGCACGATCTCCTTCAATGATGTCATGGTACTCGTCGTAAGTAGTTGCTCCAATGAGCATTATATCCCCCCGACCGAGATAAGGCTTGAGTAGGTCAGTTATCGGAGGTGCGCTCTTGTGGATACCAATGTGTCCACCGCCGAGCAACTGATGAATCTCGTCGATAAACAAGATGCGTTTGTCTGGTTCAGAGACGATGAATTTAAGTGTAGCGTCGACATGTCTCGCCAATTGCCCTACGTACATATTTTCTTCACGCCCCCACATACGGCCAACATCGAGCTTAAAAATTTCGCGTCCCGCAAGCTGAGGTAGTTCGTCTTTGGCTAGCATGTATGCAAATGCCTCGACAATTGCTGTCTTGCCAACACCTGGCTCACCAACAAGCACAACGCCCCGCATGCTTTTGCGCCTAAGCGCGTTGCTAACCAGCTCTATCTCCCGCTCTCGTCCATAAATAGGATTGTGGTTTTTATCTTCAGCAAGTGCGGTTAAGTTCTCCAAGTATTCTGGCGGTGTGCCTCCCTGTGTTTTGTCTTCAGTAGAGGCAGAGATACTCCCATAGCCAAGTTCAGCAAATACGGCGAGTATTTTTTGCGCTGTTTGTGGGTTAAACATCTGTTTAGCAACAGCGAAGACATCCTCCCCTTCTGGGTTGGTGAGGGTAAAGTCAGCCCCTGCTGTGGCTAAAATTCTAATCATATCAACATTAGCATCGGCAGTGGCGTGGAACAATGCTGTGTTTCCGTGTGCATCTGTGGCATTGATGTCTGCTCCAGCATTCTGTAAAATTTCTATCACCTGCCTGTAGTTATCGCTGGGAACAAGTTCGCCAATGCTAGTTCCGTCGGTAAACGTCACACTTTTGGAGCCAGTTTCTTCGCTAAGTGACAAATGACCTTGAACAGCAAGTATTATAGGGGTAGAGCCCCTCCCACTCTCTATGGCATTGACATCTGCCCCCCTATCAACTAGTGCGGCTACCATCTTTGCGTTACCCCTTTCAGAAGCTAGCATCAACGGTGTCACATTCCTTTCATATCTAGCATGAACATTTGCACCTGCGCGCAGCAGTCTCTCGCTAATCTTGTCTGTGCCATTTAGCAGACTCTGGTGCAGGGCATCTCCGTACTCGCCGTTGGCGTTAGCATCTGCACCATTGGCAAGCAACCAATTAACTGCGACATAATTCTTACTTTTCGTTGCTTGTATCAATGGTGTGTGGTCGAACATGCTTCTGGCCTCAAGGTCAGCATGGTTGGCTAGTAACATTGCCATTGCTTCGATACTACCGTGCTTGGCGGCGGTAGCCAGTGGTAGTGCTTTGTGATAGCTGGCTATTGCTCCAACGTCGGCATCGTTGTCGATTAGCCACTGCATTATCTTGACCTTGTTATACTTGGCGGCAAGGTGCAGCATGGTGTATCCATAGTAACCATCTACCACGGAGGAGATACTCAAGGCAGTATGCTGCAACAGAAGAGCGAGACCACGTGCGTCATCTCTATGCAAGACACTAGCAACGGGGGCAGGAACTTTAGCCAACAAGGACGTTGCCGCTGCCCAACTGATTACAAAGACAACTATGGCACGCATGATAACCTTCCTGCCAGCATTGTAAAGTGAGATGTCCCATTATCAACATGGGACAATGCTCCTACCGCCGTGGCTTTTAAGGGGCATAGCTAGTGCAGTCAAGAAAAAGTTGCAAAAACCATTCGATGATCTCTTGATTTTGACAGAGAGGAAGAAATGGGGGTGAGAAAGGAGGTATGCTATGACCTCCCCCCGCACCCATAGCCATTACTGACCTTTAACGATGCGCCACCAACGTTTGGTGTCCGCATTATCGCTAATGCCAATCAGCGCCATATTAACCGTGTTATCCGTTGGATTTGAGGTTGAAACATCAACGTCTGTATTAAAAGCAGTAGCACTCCAACTCGCTAAAATGGACGCAGCCCATGTTTGACCGCGGTTAGTAGAAATATAAACAAGAATCGTATTGCTAATCCCCGCAGGAGCGGTTGGTTTTGCACCAGTGCTTAACCATATTTTGCCTGCGTTTGCCGTTACACTCGCAGAAGCAAGCTGTGGTGCACCCATTGCTGTGAAGCTATCACCGCCAGTAAGCGCTTCCTTGACCCATTTAAGTTTGCAGCCAGTGTAATCCGAACCAAGCGTGAACAGACCGCTTAAAACACCATCATACCGACCAAGACATTCATTATCGTTGTTCGGGTTTATGTCATCAGGTTTGCCAAAAGTTTCAGGTGAATTTATCGACACTGGATAGACACGTTTCATCTTATTATTATGGAATCTAAATACCCACGGGTCTTCCGTAGCGGTGCATTCACGTAGCAGCAAATCCCAAAACGGAATACCGACATTAAACACAAACAAATCGCCGATCTGAAATTCCTGACCGACAGTGATTGGGTCGATCACCCTAGCAGCAGGCTTGCCAACGTCGCCATGATTACCGATACGTTTAAAACCGATTTTAAAATCACCTGAAGCACTACGGTTGGCGTTATCACTAATTGCTACTGTCGCAGTGCAGTGATCTCCGACCGCAGCACTGCTAATGTCGGCACTTACGTTCACGGTGAAGCGAGCATAAGCTTCGTTATTTGTCGTTATCGTTGGACATGCAGCACCTTCACACGGTGGTGGGTCTTTTGGTTTTTCCGGGTCGCTGGGTGGTGGCTGTTGTGTCTTTTTAACGATAGTCACTGGTTGCGACGTAAAACGTGTTGTTTTTTGCTGTGCTCCAGCTGCGGCACATGCGATCGTCAATACTGCTGCTTTACCAACACTATCATCGTCGGTGTAAGTTACCGTAACCCTTTCGTCTAGAAATGGACAATGCGGTTTACTTGCTGGTAGGCTTGCTTTGATTGAAACCCGTGGAGTTGCTGCATGGGTATAGCCATTAAACAGCAACGTAATTAAAAAAGAAGTCAAGAGAACCCTACTAAACATCTGTCACTCCCTTCATTAAACAAAACTACATCCATTAAGCCGACAATAGGCAGCTTAAGCATTACGCACCTGCACGTATAGTGCCCAAGCTTCTTCAATTAACGCACCCATTGTGTCTTTAATGTCCTGTCTAAATTCTATCAGATTGTTTCTGCA
>JAPPIL010000128.1:3802-8658 GCA_028877195.1 Pseudomonadota bacterium | reverse complement strand
AGAGAGGGAACCGTCTCTCCGCAAACAAAAAATAGGCATTACTTATGCAACAATGCCGGTGCTATCGGCACAAAGTTCAACAAAAGTGCGTAACCCGTAAGCACAGCCACCTTTGGATGGAAAACCAGTCGCTCGACAATCGCTAGCAGTGCCCGCAATATCCAAATGCAACCACTCACAAGCAGCGCTAAACTTGTGCAAAAACCCCGCAGCAAACATGCCATCCGACTCGGTATGCGTTGCGTCGATATTCACCCAGTCTGCGTGTTTACTCGCTACCATTTCCTGCACCTCATCCCAAATCGGTAATTGGCAAAACGGTTCACCAGCCCGTGCACTTGCCCGCAACAGTAACTCTGCCGCCGACTCACTGTTGCTGTAAAACCCAGCGCCAACTCTACCTAACGCATAGGCTACCGAACCAGTAAGGGTAGCGATGTTGACCAACAAGTCGGGTTGATAAACTTTTGCCGCATAAGCCAACAAGTCCGCTAACAACAGTCGTCCCTCCGCATCGGTGTCGAGTATCTCAATACTCTTGCCGTTGTAAGCGGTGATAATATCGCTAGGTCGCGTCGCTTGGCTGGAGATGGCATTCTCGGCTGCACCAACGATGCCGACAACAGTAGCATCAGGCTGCACTTGCGCAAAGTAATGCATTGCCCCCAGCACTGCTGCTGCACCTGACATGTCGTATTTCATTTCCTCCATGTCGCGGCGCTTGAGATCCATGCCACCTGTGTCAAAGGTGATTCCCTTGCCAACCAACACCACTAGCCGCTTGCTCTTGCCCTGCACCTTGAGCGCCAACATACGTGGTTCATGCTGTGCGCCTTGTGCTACCGCAAGTAGAGCACCCATGCCAAGTTTTTGGAGCTGCTCTTGATCATGCACCTCACACGCAAGGTTATGTTTGGTGCTTATTTCCTGCACGATGCTCGCAAGCCGCGGCGCATGCAGGTAGTTGGGCGGCAAGTCCTGCAAGCTACGAGCATAGGTGATAGCTAAAGCTAGGGCACGGTGTTTGTGTATCGCAGCTGCGATTGATGAAGGTTTAGGGGTGAAAATTGCAATCTCGGCTGGTAGTCGCAGCGGCTTGGCATTGAACTTATGCTTGTATAGTCCCATTATTAAGCCGTCAAAGACTGCAAGTGCCGCGTTTGAACAAATAGTGAGTTTAGCAATGCTCATCTTGCTCAGCCTGTGCGCCGCTTGTAGACCCACCTGTCTAAATGCTTGTGTGGTTGAGGTTGTGCGGGTATTCGTTGGCACGAGTAAAAATCGCACCCCGTCAGCAACAACATGCAAGGAGTCGCGCTTGGCCTGCCAACCGCAAGCTTTGATTTCGGACTGTAGTGCAGTGATAATGTTAGCGGGCAAGTCTGTTGCTAACAACTGCACGTCCCTGTCGCCAGTATCGCTCAACGTCGCGGCGGGTTGACAACCTAACACATGCAAAGCATCTGGGGAAAACGCACTTACCGCTTGCACAGGTAATTGTTCAAGGTAGCTGTAGTTTGGAGACATACTGGTCATTGCATATCTTCGCTAAAGTTTTGGCAGACACTTTCCATCGTGCGTAGACCAAATGCCGTACTCCCCTTGTTTGGATAACCAGTCGCTTTGCTATCGTAAGCAGTGCCAGCAATATCTAAATGCACCCAAGGTGTGTCGCCGACAAACTTCTCCAAAAAACAGGCGGCGGTAATCGTTCCTGCTCTAACACCAGGGCTGGTGATGTTTTTCAAATCCGAGTAGCTACCTTTCACTTCTTTTCTGAACTCATCCCACATCGGTAACTGCCAAATAGGTTCACCCGCAATATCAGCATTGTTACGCACATAGTCAGCTGCTTGTTGCTTATTGGTCATTAATGCTGCGCCACAACTGCCAACCGCCATCAATACCGCTCCTGTTAACGTTGCGATGTCAACGATCAAGCGTGGTTCGTAGTGTTTGCAGGCATAGCAGAGTAAATCAGCTAACACTAGCCGTCCTTCGGCATCGGTGTTAAGGATTTCAATGCTCATGCCGTTCATTGCGGTAACGATGTCGCTCGGTCGCACCGCCATGCTTGATGGCATATTCTCTACTGCTCCGATCAAACCGATTACGTTTACGGCAGGTTTGGCGTGTGCGAGATGGAGCATTGTCCCGATAACTGCTGCTGCCCCTGACATGTCGTATTTCATGTCCATCATCGCTGCGGGGGGTTTCAAACTAATGCCTCCAGTGTCGAAAGTAACCCCTTTGCCAACCAATGCGATGTTGCGACTGCTGTCATGCCCTTCTACTTCTAGCACTAACATTTTCGGGTCTTTGCTGCTACCTGCGGCAACCGCTAGGAACGAACCCATGCCCATCTCCCGCATTTGTTCACGCCCAAAAGCTTTGAACTTAATCGGCAAGCCCTCGCATGCTTTAGCGACGACCTCGGCTAGTTTTTCCGAATGCATCCAGTTGGGAGGTGAATCCTGCAACGCACGGGTAAACATCACTGCTCGTGCCAAACTCCTGCGTTTTGCGATGTCAGCAGTATCGCACTTTGCCAGTAGTTCAACCGCTTGCGGAAGTTCAGCCTCCTTGTCATCCTTGTGTGCGGCGTTGTCTTTGAACTTCAAGCGATACAGCCCCATGACCAGACCATCAAACATGTCTAGTGCTTCATACTTGCCACCGCAAATTACCACTTGCTGATATTTAAATTGGGCAAGCACACTTGCGGCATCAATGCCGATTTGTCGCGCTTTACGGGTAGCGCTGACATTTTTGTGGGTAGAAGCTGCAACCAAGAGGAAGCTCTGTCCAGATGCCCGATGCAGATACGTGCCGTTACCATTCCAACCACATGCTTGTAAATCGGTATGGATGCTCTCGCTGACGGCGGTCGGTAGCATAGCGGCTAGTAACGTCGGTGTTGCTTGTTCAGTATCGCTTTTCTCCGTTGCCACGATATGTAAGGCTTGCGGGTTAAGATCGGCGGTAGCACTAATTGCCACGTCCTCTATCCATCGTAGAGCAGGGGGCATCTCATTCAACACATCGCCAAGTTTATTTTCAGACACAACAGTCATGCTTACATTCTCCATGAGTTCATCAATCCCATAACCTAATATCAATTCAGATAAAATACATCAACGCGTGGGTGCAACTCACACTTATCTCGGCACCATGAGACTGGGGAGGTAAGCGTCGTGGGTGGGCAGGTTCATCGCGGTCAAGATTGTATTGGCGACGTTTGCTAAAGCAAAGTTCTGTTGTTTGGCAAGTTGATACGCATTTTTAGGGCGTTGGGGGTCGTAAAAATAAAAGGGCACTGGGTTGAGTGTGTGGGAAGTTTTGGGGGTGCGGTTAGCGTCAGCATACATTTCATCACAGTTGCCGTGGTCGGCGGTAACGATAAGCTTGACGTTGTGTTGTTGACAAGCTTTGAGGATACGACCGACCATTAAGTCAACGACGCTGACAGCCAGCACGGAAGCTTGGAAGTTGCCTGTGTGTCCAACCATGTCGCCATTAGCAAAGTTTATCCGACCACAATCGAAACTGCCATCAGCGATGCGATTGATGGTCGTTGCTGCGATCTCGGCGGCTTTCATCCAAGGCTTGTCATCAAAATGGATGCTGTGGTGCGAAGGAATTTCAACATATTCTTCAAAATCGGAGTCAAGGTAGCCAGAGTGATTGCCATTCCAAAAGAAAGTAACATGCCCATACTTTTGACTTTCACTACAGGCAAACTGCCGTGCTTGCTGGTGGAGTAAATGTTCAGACAGGGGATAGTCAAATCGTGGTGGTGAGACGAGATAGAGGGGCGGTATCTTGCGATCGGAGTCGTATTCTAGCAGTCCTGCAAACATCACTTCAATTGGCATAGGTTCACGGTTGAATGGCGTAAAGCTTTTGGTGGTGAATGCTTGCGCAACTTCAACCGCACGGTCGCCACGAAAGTTAAAAAAGACGACGGCATCGCCATCACGCACATGGTTGTGTGATGTCTTTAGCTTGAATGGCGGGAGATACTGGTCATCGCACTGCTGTTCTTGGCGTAAAGTTTTGACACCTTCCACCGCACAGGTAAACTCGCGTCCCTTACCATGCACATGTAAGTCCCAGCCGCGTTTTACCATTTCCCAATCGGCTTCGTAGCGATCCATCGTAATCTGCATGCGTCCGCCACAGGTGGCAATATTAGCATCAAAATCTTCGCTAGCAAGTGTCTGGAGGTGTTGTTCTAAACGTTCAAGATAAATTTCTGCTGACCTTGCCGCAACATCACGTCCATCAAGCAAAGCATGCACTCGAACCCTTGAGATGCCGTCGGTCTTTGCTTGGGTAATCATTTGATGCAGATGGTCTTGGTGGGCATGCACATTGCCATCCGACAGTAGCCCAATGAAATGTAGTGTTGAGCGAGTGGCATGAGTTGCGATTTTGCGCCAAGTAGCACCGCGAAAGATTGTGCCGTCCTGTAGTGCTAAATCGACTAGCTTTGCACCTTGTTGGAACACTCGCCCTGCACCGATAGTGTTATGACCAACCTCGCTATTGCCAAGGTCATCATCATGTGGCATGCCGACCCAAGTGCCATGTGCTTTAAGGGTGGTATAAAGAGCATGTTTGGCAAGATAGTCTAGGGTCGGGGTAGAGGCAGCGAGCACCGCATTGCCTTCAGGGTTTTGGCTGTGGCCAATGCCATCCATGATGATTACTAGTAAGCGTTCCATCGTCGCGTATCTTATATTAAATTTGTTTTGCATGCGAGGGGGGGGGGCAGGGACTTTGTTGCATAAGTAATGCCTATTTTTTTTGTATGCGGAGAGAGGTTATTCGCTATAAGAGCGCCAGACTCTGCG